>DAHUXT010000269.1 GCA_027307065.1 Ktedonobacteria bacterium | reverse complement strand
AAGTGCTGGCGATTGACGACCACGAGGCAATGACCAGGGCGCTGGCCGCGAGCGGTGTGCTTATCAACGCGACCCCCGTAGGCATGGAGAACCCGCTGGCCTCGCCACTTCCCGCTGAATTGCTGGCGCATATGCCGCCGAATGCGCTCGTCTTCGATATGGTCTATGCGCCGCCAGAAACAGCACTGCTGCGGGCGGCACAGTCGCTGGGACTACGAACCGCCGGAGGATTGGAGATGCTGCTGGAGCAGGGTGCGGCGGCGTTTCAACTCTGGACCGGGCAGCCAGCACCCCTCGCCGTGATGCGCGCGGCGCTTGGGTTGAATGCCGGGCATGCCGCGGATGACGCTCGGCCGGGGAAAGTGCAATAAGCCAGACATCGAGGGGGACGACATCTGGCTCGTGCTAGTGCTATTTGGTACATTATTTCATCGAGTGCGGCGCTATGCACGACAGATCTTACAGGTCGGCAAGAATGTCGAGCGCCTCAACCTGATCGCGTTCAAGCGTCTTGATGCTAATGTTGTGCAGATACTCGCAGACACGCTGCCGTGGCCAGCGTTCTTCCAGCGCCAGCCGCAAGATTTGCCGCTGCCGTGGGCGCAGGCGATCGATCGCCGTCGAAAGCTGTGCGCGCGTGAGCAACCGCTGATCGCCATTGGCGCGCACGATCACCAGTGTCGTTTCGGTCTCCGAGCGCGGAACCGCCCGCAGAAATTCGCGGATGAGTTGGCGCGTATGCGCGCGTTGCTGCCAGTCGGCGGAGGACATATCCCCCAGTTCGCCGTCCATATCGCTCTCTGGCATGTTGCCCGGCCGCTCGGCGTCGGGCAGTTGTGGTCTGCCGTAGCCGGTCTGTCCATGGCTTGCCTGGCTGGTCCACCCTGGCTGAGCATACCCCTGGCCATTGCGATTCATCATCGTCATCGTCGTCCCCCTTCACTACTGTCGCTACTGTCGCTACTGTCGCTACTGTCGCTACCGTTTACCACTGAGTTCATCATGGTCATCACGCAGGACGCGGCGCACACGGAGAGAGCAGGCTGCATCCTGTTTCGAGTTTAGAACAAATATTCTAATGCGTCAATAGCCTATTTGGTGGAGATGCCGCAGGGTGGGGACAACTTGGGGGGAACGAGCGGGAATGGGCGCTGGTGCCCTGACGCAGGCACATCAGTGTACATGCGTATGTAACCTACTGACGTAACCCCTAATTAGTGGATAGTCGGTCGTTTGTGCATCATACCTGGCGTGCGGTGTTGTGGTGTTGTGGGTTGTACTATTGTCCCCCTGTATGAAGGCGTGCCGCTCTCCGCGGCGGCCCAACCCCGTAGCGCATTGGCGGCCGACAGCGCTCAGGCAGCAAGGAGGCCTGGAGCACGGCCCCATAGTTTCATGGCCGATGTCACGGCCGATGTCGCACCGGTCGCTACAATCACCGAAACGGCCCCATGCGCACGCTCGCCCGATAGCTCTGGGCCAAGAGCGGCTCGATGAGTGTGTCAGCATGGGACCTCAATGTCCTCTGAGTTCACTGCGAGTTCTGGAGGTAATGCATGGGCGGTCTCTTCGCACGGATCTCCACGCGTAATGCGGCCAGGATAGTTACCACTCTTGTTGTAGCCACTCTCATGGTGGCGCTGGTACAGTCGCAATTGGCTGGCAGAGGTACTGCTGGAGCCGCCGCCGCGAGTGGTGGTGTCGCCCCAAACGCCATTGGCACGCTCGATTGCAACGGCCTTAGCCCGATCCAAAAGCCTACCAGACATGATTTCGCCTGCACCGACATGCACGCGTTCTATGATGGCAAGCCCGCGCGCTTCTCCGACAATGGGCACTATGTTGGCCACGATGAGCCGAGCATCCGCTTCCTGTCGGACGTCCCTGGCTCTGGCAACAACGTGACCTGGAACGAAGCGCTGCCACTCGATCCGGGGGCGGCGCCCACGGTGGCGAATCCCGGTAGCGATGTGACCCATTGGTTCGAGCTTTCGGTAGCTCCGTGGTTTGGCATGGCACTCTGCAACCCATACTCCTATCCACAGACGGCCTGCAAGCCCGAAAGCGACTCGAATGCTCCAAGGAACCCACCCACGTTCAACGTTGGCGGTGGCGGCAGCTCTTTCCTCGAGGTGCAGTTCTATCCGCCGGGCTTCGCGCCCTTCGTCGATAATATTAGCTGCGATAACACCCACTGGTGCGCCTCGCTGCACATCAACGACTTGGAATGTACGCTCGGCTTCCACCACTGCAACTTCAACTGCATCGAGCCGACGAACTTCGCGTTCATTCAGACGGATGGCGTTCCAACCGGCCCACCCAGCCCGCAGCTTTCGAACCTCGCCACCCAGACACCCAACGCGCACACGCTGTTCATGAATCCGGGCGATAACATTAGCGTGCATATCTTCGACGCGCATACCGCTGGAGGTCTGGCGCTGGAGGTAAGCATACATGATGCTACAACCGGGCAGAGTGGCTTCATGCAGGCCTCGGCGGCCAATGGCTTTATGGCCACCAACATCGGCAACTGCAAAGGCATCCCGTTCAACTACACAGCGGAATACAACACCGCACAGCCGCAGAACCTGGTGCCATGGGCGGCGCTACAGGGTGGCATTCTGACACAGTTCGAGGTTGGGCACTTCACGCCGTGCACCTCAGTCTCTAACCCAGCCCAGCTGCAAATTGGCACCTTCACCGATACGTTCTTCCAGACCTGCAATGGCCCCTATGAGGCAAGCCCCGACGGCGGATCCAATCCAGAGGTGAGCGACGCGCCCTGCTATCCCGTCGGCGACACCCACGGAGGAGTAGCGCCACCAAACCAGGTGAGCGGCTGCGGGGAGTTCTTCACCCAGAACGGCGACCTGGACTTCGATGGGACGACCTATTGGCCCAACTGGCCGAACGCCACCGCGCCGACGACATTCCCATCTACTTTCCGGCAGCAGCAGCCGATGTCGAATGGCCACGCCTACGCCTCTGCCCAGTTCGAGACGGATGCCGCTGCGAGCGAGACAACCTGCGGCCCCGCGACGCTCTCTGGCTGCGCGGTTCCGCCGCCGGGGTCACCAGGCAACTTCTATCCCTACTGGACACAGGCCATGGTCGGCGGCAAGTGTGTCTGGGAATTCGGGCAGATGACCAACGGCAACGCCTTCGGGGGCGATGCCCAATATGACGGCCCATCCGCCTACTTCTTCGGCACGCTCTCTGGTCCGATCATCCCCAACCCAAACTGCTCGTAAGTTTAGGATAGCCACCGCACCGTAACACGTGACACGTGACACGTAGTGCGGTTCGCCGGGCGTTGGAGGCGTTCTCCAGCACCCGGCGACTTCATGCACTGTAGATCAGCGGAGACGGGGATACCGCTACCGGGCGGCACGGCTGGCGCGCCAGTCGCGAATCAGCGCGGCCAGGCTCAGCACAGCGGCAACCGTCATCAGCAGCGTGGCGGGCGCAAGATAGAAGCCCGCGCCAGACATGGCGGGGATAGTCATCGCGGCGATCAGAAAGGTGCAGGTGACCAGCACGCCACAGGCCACGCTGCGATTCGATGGCTCTTTGGTGTGGTGCTGCCACCACGCGGCCAGCGCCGCCGCCAGAAAGAGCACAATGACCGTGCTCAGCACGAAGACCACCCGCGCCGACTGCTGCGCGAATTCGAGCGAGGTGGGCGCGATCGGCTTGCAGAGCATCGCCTGATTAGAGACGCCATAGCAAATCTCGTGGGCGCCGAAGAGGCTCACCAACAGGTAGCCACTTGCGACAAGGCTCAGCACGAACGCGGCAAGGGCCAAAATGGTTTCGATACGGGCAATGGGGTCAAGCTGGCTCAGAGAACGAATCTGTCTCAACGTGGCAACCCTCTCAGGGATACAGACTACAGACTGCGAACAGGGCACAGGATCGCCCACCAGCAGAGTATAACGCGCATACGCGCCGACATGCAGCAACACCCGCCAACGTTTCTCATCCCAGATCCCCACAGCCACCGCGACAGGCGATGTCCGCAGGTGTCCAGACATGTCCGGATATGTCGCGATGCGCTCTACGCAGGGCCTCTTGACAGGCTGCCTGTGTGTGCTCAGTAGTGCGCCTATGCGCCTGGCACTGTAATGCGGTCCATCAGTGAGCATGAAGGAGCAGCCATCATGAGTAGCGATACCAATGACCCTGGCGACGAACAGGCAATTCTTCCGTTCGACGACGGCAGCACTGGCCGACTCATTCGCAGCCAGTGGCATGACGGGAAGTGGTATTTCAGTGTGGTGGATGTGGTCGCGGTGCTGACCGATAGCGACACGCCACGACAGTATTGGGGAATGTTGAAGAAACGGCTGCAGGATGAGGGGGCACGTGAACCGTTAACGAATTGTTTACCGTTGAAAATGCGCGCCCTCGATGGCAAGATGCGCCGGACAGACGCAGCCACGGCTGAAACTATGCTACGTATCGTGCAGAGTGTGCCCAGCCCAAAGGCGGAGCCGATCAAACAATGGCTGGCATGGGAGGGCGCGAAAAGCCTGGATGAAAAGGCCAACGAGCTTCCTGAGCACCAGAAACGCTTACTGCTTCGAGGGGAGATCGCCGAGAAGAATCGCGATCTCGCGGGAACGGTCGCCAGCGCTGGCGTCATCACGACACGCGACTTCGCTATCTTCCAGGACTTCGGCTACATGGGGCTATATAACGGTGAGAAGGCTCGCGACATCGGTACGCGAAAGGGCCTCGCAAAAAGTCAGCGCATTCTCGATTACATGGGTAGTGAAGAGCTCGCCGCCAACTGGTTCCGTATCACACAGGCCGAGGCCAAAATCA
>DAHUXT010000268.1 GCA_027307065.1 Ktedonobacteria bacterium | reverse complement strand
GGCTGGAATGCGACAATATTCGGGAAGAAGCCCGGGACTCCTGACAACAGTAGCACCGTGCTGAGGAGTAAAGCGTAGAACCGCGTGATACTTGCCACTGCATTCCCTCCTTGTTCCCTGGCAGTCTCCCGATATCCGCACACGCGCCGAGCCTGTCCGCCGGATGTGGCGCGAGGAGTGCTATGCTGCACGGTGTAGAGCGCTAGCGCTAGCAACGGTGTATCACATCAACGGGGTTTGGCCGAAGGAGGGCACGCAAATATGCTACCAGATGACGACATCGCAAGGATTGCCCAGGAGATACACGACTGCACTCGCTGTGATCTCTATCAACGCGCCAGCCACGCCGTGCCTGGTAGCGGCAATCCACACGCCGAGGTAATGCTGATCGGCGAGGCGCCCAGCGCCTACGATGACAAACGTGGCTACCCGTTCTCTGGCCCGACAGGACCGTTTCTCGACGAATTGCTGGCGCCCGCGCATCTCCATCGCGGCGAGATCTTTCTGACAAACATTCTTAAGCACTGGGTGAGCGAGGGCCGCAGCCCGCTGCCAGCGGAGATCGCCGCGTGCGCGCCCTGGCTGACACGCCAGATCGAGGCGGTCAACCCCCTGCTCATCTGCACATTGGGGCGGTTCGCGCTGGCACGGTTCTTCCCCAAGGGAACGATTACGGCGCTACATGGCCAGGCGAAAATCATCGGCGGGCGCGTAGTGCTCGCGCTCTACAATCCCGCCGCCGCGCTCCACCGCGAAGAGCTGCGCCAGACCGTGATCGACGATTTCACGCACGTGCTGCCCACCGCGCTGGCAGAGGCGCGCCGGTTGGCGGCCGAAGGCAAACTGGGGCGAGGCGCCGCCAACAGTGACGACGAGCCGCCCCAGCAGATGACGCTTTTTTAGCGACGCCCCACTAGCGGCCCACCAGCGCCTGCACCAGCGGCGCGCCAACAGGTGTGCCCAGGCCAGTGCTATAGTCCCACCCAGGCGCGGCAGGATAGTAGAGATTGCCGCCGATAGTGACATCGTGGAAGACCTGGCTCGCCTGTAAGCCGCTGCCCAGCTGATAGAGCAGCGGGTTGAGCAACCCCAACGACTTGCCGCCGTGGCTGCGCGAGAGTTGGTTGGCCAAGAGCACGATGCCCGCCCAGAAGGGAGCCGCACCGCTCGTGCCGCCGACTACCTGCCAGCAATCGCTGCCGCTACATCCCGATCTGCCAGAATAGTAGACGCTGTAGCCGGTCAATGGATCGGCGTCCGCGGCGACATCAGGCACCTGACGCGCGCCATTGGACTGCTGGTTGTTGACGCCAGGACCAACCTGCCACGAGGGCCGCTGATAGACCACGCTCACGCCGCCACCGCCGCCAGCGGACTCCAGTGGCCCCTCCCAGCCAGCCTCGCGCGAATAGCTGCCATCGGCATTGGTGAAGAGCGCCGTGCCACCGACCGCCGTGACAAACGGACTGGACGATGGTTCTTGCACCGAGAGATTGGCATCCTGGCAGCCAAACGCGCCCGAATCGCCCGATGCGACGAGCACCGACATTCCCTGGGCCGCCGCTTGCTGGAAGCTGCTATCGATTGAGGCGTAAAAGCTCCTGGCCGTCGAGGGGTCGAGTCCCTTCTCGCACGCGCCGAGGCTGATGCTGATGACCTGCGCGTGATTGTCGCTCACGATCTGATTGAACATCTGGGCGACACTGCTGAGATCGGCCTGACTCTCGTAGACATCGATGTTCGCGGCGGGTGCGACAGCGTGAATCACCTCGATGTCCAGCACAGGTTCCGGGCTGCTGGAGGTGGCTCCGCCGGCGACCGGAGTCACCGTCACCTTGCCTGTGTGCAGCCCAAACGTTTGATCGTACGCTTGTGTATCCGACTGGCGAAACTGATCGATCTCCGGCAACGCCACCGTCTGGTTCGCGCCGCTGAGTCCGGACGAGTAGAGCGGCTTGAGATCGAAGGCGGCCCGTAGCTCGGTTGGGCCAAAGCCGGCGACGCCAGAAACCAATGGCCGGCGCGGCAGCAACAGGCTGCCCGTGTGCATCACACTGTGGGTATCGAGCCCCAGCACGCCAGAAACGCCCACCAGAGACGCGGGGATATGCGGCGCGACATCAGGCGCGATGAAGCGCTGCCCGTGAGTATCGCAGTAGTCGCCAAGCTGTACGTCAAAGAGCGCGTTGAGCGCCGCCACGGTTCCCTGCGCGGTGAGCATGCTCGCGCTGGCCGTCGAGGTCGCCACCCGCAACCCTGCTGCCCGCAAAGCCGCGGCAACACCGGCCATCGTTGCGCTGTCGGCACCATAGCGCTGCGCGTATTCTTGCGGCGAGAGAAAGTGACGATACTCCGGCGATGTGGGATCGCTGAGCGCGGCAATCGCGGCGCTGGCATCGGTCGAGCGCGGGCGCAGCACCAGCGAGATGGTCATCGTATGCGCCAGGTCAGTTGGCCCCAGCCGCACCGTCGGCGACGATTTCGACGCGGAGCCACAGACAGTGGCTGGCACCGGCGCGCTGGCAATAGATGCGCTATGCCGGCCGCTTGAGGGTGCACAGGCCGCCAGCAGCGTGAGGAGCACCACCAGCGCGGCGGGCGTTACGCGCCATATGCGTCGTCCACCGATTCGTCCGCTGTTCATATAGTGAATTTCCTCCACCTGTTCTCAGCGCCAGACGACGCTATTGACGACGTGATCGTATTCTTCATTCGGCACGATCGCAGGGTCGGGGCTATTGGGATCGAGCGGGCTAATGGCGACGAAGGTGATCGCCGTCGAGTTCTGCACCGCCGTCATCACCTGAATGAACACAGGCACCTGTGGCGAATTGCCCTGTGACGCGTAGGCCCCGATCGATTGGCCCGCACCCGCCACATACCCGATTTCCGCCCCTTTGATCGCGCCCATATCCTGCGCGTTGGTGAAGGAACTGTTGTTGACGATGTTCTGCACTGTGCCATTCAGCAGGGAATTGGCGCTTGTGCCAGGGTTCACCTGCTGACCGTGAATCTGCATCGTGACGGTGCCAAGCTGGGTCGAGGCGGCAAGCGTCACGGTGCTGTTGTCATGGGAATCCAGCGACCATGGGTCGAAGTAGGTCAACTGGAAAAAATCGTTGGTGAGAACATGTGGCTTGCTGTTATCGCGCGCCGGCGGCGGGCAGTTGCCGGGGCAGGGAGTCGGCGTCGCGTCGGGGATAGGAATCGCGCCGAGGCCGCACGCGCCCAAACTAATGAGCAGCAGCAGCCAGACAAGGGGCTGCGCCAGTCGTTTTCTACGCACCTGATGGCTCCTGTCCAGATGGCTCCTGTCCGGCGTGTGGGGAGCGCGCGCGTCGCGGAATCGCGCGAAGAGCGAGACCACAGTAGGGGCAGAACGATTCTGTGCCTTTAAGTGGGTGATAACACTGGGGACACTGCTCCGTGTCGCCCGCGCGCAATGGCCGCGCCTTGTCGATCAGGCCAATGTGCAGCAGCGTACGCACCAGCAGCAGCAAGATGAGCACCGCCGCGCCATACCAGAGCAGATCGAGCCACGGCCCACCCCACAGTGCGCTCAAAAGAGCGGGCAGAATCTGCCCAAGCAGGCCAATGACAATGGCAGCCGCCAGATTGGTAATGGCGCCGCGTGTGCGTTCCTCTGGCTGGCGGTCGCGACGAAGCCAGAGCGCCGCGCAGATCAGTCCAGTGGTGCAGGCGTCGAGCAGCGGAATCAGCAACGCAATCTTTACGGTCGGCAAGACCCACGCCGAGATCGAACCCGACTGCTGAAACGATCCGGAGATGATGTACCAGGCGTTGGCGATACTTTGCGTCGCCGAGAATCCGAGGCCTGCCGCCGCGCCAAATGCCAGGCCGTCCAGCACGTCGTCGAACTGGCGTCGGGTGATGTAGAGCGCGACTGGACCCACCAGCATCAACACCTGGGCGATGATCGGCAGCAGCACGCCTACCAGCAGCACGTAGGAAGGGGTTGGCCCGAAGCCGAAACGCGACTGGCTCAAGATCAGCCGGTAGAAGAGCAATGTCATCGCACCGCCGAGGATCGCGCCTGCCAGAAATGTCCCGCCCAATACCGCAAATGGCTCGTCGCCATAGAGCTCGGCATCGTAGAAATAGAACAGGTAGAGGACAGGCAGCAACAGGGCTGAGAGCACAATCGCCAGCGGCACCAGCCTGCCCAGGCTGATGATGACGAGGGCGATGATCCCCACGAAAAGCAGCCAGCGAACCTGCACCATGCGGCGCGGGCCAAGATGCGGAAAAAGCGTCGAGACGATGCTCGGATGCAGCACATGCTCTGACGGGTTGGCGGCATAGATGTGTGGCCGCCGCGCCACATGTGACTCGCGACGTTCAGTCTGGTGCGCGCCACACCAGGGACAAAAGTTGCCGCCCGGTAGCTCGCGCCCGCAATTACGACACTGCATAATGGCTTGCCCTCTCCAAACATGGCATATCCATCTCTCGCGAATCGTGTGCCAAGTATAACGCAGGAGCGCCACAAATTGTCTGGTTGATCGCTGCGGGCGCCGCGAATTGGGATATTATAGTGCACGTGGTGTACCATACCTTTGCCAGTGCCACTGACGTATGAAGTATGACGAGCGAGGAGCCGCCCATGCCAAACCAGCCAACCTTGCCACTAACCCCTGACGAGTTGTTGACGACCACGCGCTCGGTGCGCAAACGGCTTGATTTCTCGCGCGCGGTCGAGCCAGACGTTATCCGCGAGTGTCTGGAGATCGCGTTGCAGGCGCCGAACGGTGGCAACCGCCAGCCGTGGAGCTTCGTCGTCGTGACCGACGCGGCAAAACGCCAGGCCCTGGGCGACATCTACCGGCGCGGCTGGGAACTGTATAAAGGGCTGCTCATGAACGCGCCCGATCGGGTCACGAGTAATCCAGACC
>DAHUXT010000267.1 GCA_027307065.1 Ktedonobacteria bacterium | reverse complement strand
GCGCTCGCGGGATTCGGTCCCGCATCCAGCGCGGGAACATCGTTGAAGGTGTTTCCCGCCTCGATCAGCCGCAGCACCTGCTCCTTGCCCTCTGGTGACGTCTTGAAGACCTTGATGAGTCCGGACCGCACGAAATAGAGCGCGCCCCCGCGATCACCTTCGAGGATGATGATATCGCCGCGATCGAAATGCCGCTCCACCGTCACCGCCGCGACGTGCGCCAGATCGTCGGGCGCCAGCGACGCGAAGAACGGTATCTGCCGCAGCGCATCTGTCTCCACGGGCATTGCTGGTTCCTTTCGCGCCATCACGTGCATGGCTCAGTATCATTCCCTAGCATTCCGTCATCGGTGTGCATCGTATCGCATGGTTTCAGGGTCGGATTTCCGATGCGACCTAAGTCGCTGCGCAGCCGTCGTCCATCAGCGTACACTCCATCATGTATCCGCGTGAAGAGCGCGTGTTACGAGTCGTGGCGATCGCCCGAAAGCACCGCCGATGTCCACCCGATTTCTACCTGATATACGCGAAGGAGAAGACCGATGAGCAGCAATGCGCCTACCTGGAAGCTCGATGCCGCCGAGATATTGGATGTTCGCCCGGTTTTGGAGCAGGGCGGCGAGCCGTTCGTGCAGATCATGGAGACGGCCGAGCGCGTCCCGATGGGCAAATCGCTGGTGCTCATCGCGCCGTTCGAGCCAGCGCCCCTCTACGAGGCACTCGGCGCGCGCGGATTCTCGCATGCCACCGAGCGTGTCTCCGACGATGAATGGATCATCCGCTTCGTGCGCGAGCGCTGATCGCGGGCGCGCATGTCTGCCAATCTACCTGCCTTCCGCGAAGATGCCGAAAGGACGCCTCCGATGCAGCCCGCACCGCCGCCTGGCAACACACCTGGTGCTGTGCCGTCACCGCCCCCGGTAGCCATCCAGGGGCTCAGCGGCCTCGCGCGTGGTGGCGTGCCGTTGTGGCTGCCGCTGCCATTTCTGATTACGGGCATCGCCGCCGCCGCGCTTTTTGGCGCGCTGCTGCCCTTCGTCGCGCCCCAGGCGATGCTCGCGCCGGGCTTCCCTCATGTGCTGGCGCTGGTGCACACCGCGACACTCGGCTGGCTCACCATGACGATCATGGGCGCGTCGCTGCAATTGGCCCCCGTCATCCTCAATAGTCCTCTGCGGGCGGCACGGTTCGCGCGCTGGCAGTATCCAGTCTTCGCGGGGGGCGTGGCTCTGCTGGTTTCGGGCTTCTGGTTCTGGGAGCTACCGCTGCTCATTGTCGGCGGAACGCTGGTGGTGTTGGCGGTGGCGCACTATGTCGTCATCCTTGGCGCGACGCTGCTCTACGCCCGGCGAAAGACGCGCGCGCAGACACAGGCTCCTCCGCTCACGGCGCGGTATCTGGCTGCCTCGCTTACGTATCTCTGCCTCGTCGTCACCCTGGGGCTTACCGCCGCATTGAATCTCGCGTTTGGCTTCCTGGGCGCGGGCACGACCCGACTCTTGCTGGCGCATATCACGTTGGGCGTCGTCGGCTGGCTCACCACCACGCTGATGGGCGTCTCGTATACGCTGGTGCGGATGTTCGCGCTGGCGCATGGGCACAGCGACCAGAGCGGGCGCGTCATCTTCGCGCTGCTCAACAGCGGCATCATCCTGCTGGCGGTTGGCTTCGCGCTCAACTGGCTGCCGCTGGCGGTTGGTGGCGGGGCGCTGCTGATCGCCGCCGTCTGGCTCTTCGCCTGGGACTACGCGCGGATGTTGCGCCAGCGCAAACGCCGGGTGCTCGACGTGACACAGCATCACGGCATCGCGGCGGTGAGCTATCTCGCGATAGTTGTGCCGTCAAGTGTGGTGGCGGCGCGGGTCGGCTCCGGATCGGCGCGGGTGATGTTCGCGCTAGGGTTGGCGGCGCTGGTCGGCTGGCTGGGGCAGAGCACGCTCGGCTATCTCTACAAAATCGTGCCGTTCCTCATCTGGCAGTCGCGTTATGGCGCGCGTGTCGGGCGCGAGAAGGTGCCGCTGATGCGCGATCTGGTGCGCCAGCGGTGGGCCACGGCGAGCTTCTGGCTGCTGAACATCGCGCTGCCGTTGGTCGCGCTCTTCGCGTTCCTCGGCTGGCTGGCTCCGCTGCAAATCGCCGCCGCTGCCCTGGGCGCCGGACTCATCCTCGCCGCCGCGAATGTCGTGGGTATCGTGTTGCCCCGCAAATCGCTGGCGTGAGAGTGCCAGGCCAGGCTACCAGTAGCCGAGTTCGGCGCGGCCAGCGTCGGTCATCATGGAGGGCTCCCAGCGCGGCTCCCACACCAGGTTGATGTTGCCGCCCGTCACGCCCGCGATGGGTTGCAGCGCCGCGCCTACTCCCTCGCCAATGGACTCATGCATCGGGCATCCGGGCGTCGTCAGGGTCATGGTGATGGTTGCGAAGCCGTCATCGCGCAGATCGATGCCGTAGATGAGGCCCAGATCGACGATGTTCACGCCCAGCTCTGGATCATAGACGTTGTGCAGCGCCTCGTAAATCTCTGCCTTCACCGCCTCGCTATTGCCGGGTGCGACATTGGCGCTCGTGGCCATCTGTTCGGGTTGGCTCATGCTCTCCCTCCTCTATCGTGTATTGTTCGCTCGCAATGTCCGCCGACTCTGGCGGCAGCGCATTGACTGCATAGCCTAACGCTAGCCTAGCTCCCGCGCCGCCTTCGTGGCTGTGACCTTTGTCGCACCGCGT
The DNA here is from genome assembly GCA_027307065.1 of Ktedonobacteria bacterium. Taxonomy (GTDB): domain Bacteria; phylum Chloroflexota; class Ktedonobacteria; order Ktedonobacterales; family JADMIN01; genus DAHUXT01. Next base: position 2,196 of record DAHUXT010000267.1, on the reverse strand, counting down.
GTCTGCCGGATAGACAGTCCATAGACACTCCCGCATCTCGGCCCTGTATCTCGGCCCTGCATCTCGCTCCGGCCGCCGGACTATACTTTCCGCAGAGGGGTCGTTCATCTCAGCGTAACGCGCAGGGAGATGCAGGATGATGCAACCGTTACAGCCGTCACAGTCGCTCGAATATCGCCATGTCGATGTTTTCACCCGCGAGCCGCTCTCCGGCAACGGGCTGACGGTCTTCCCCGATGCGGGGTCGCTCACCGCGGAGACGATGCAGCTCGTCACTCGCGAGATGCGCCAGTTCGAGTCGATCTTTCTGCTCCCTACAGGGGATACGGACGATACGTATCATGTGCGGGCGCGTGTCTTCACGATGGAAGAGGAGCTACCGTTCGCCGGGCATCCCGTGCTGGGCGCCGCCTGTGTGCTGCACGAGCGGCTCGCCAGTGGGCACGAGCGCGCCGCGTGGACGCTCGATCTTGCGGCTGGTGCGGTGCGGGTCAGCACCGTGCGCCGCGATGGCTGGTACGAGGCGACGATGAGCCAGGGCCGCCCGCTATTTGGCGCGACTGCTGGCGCAGAGTTCGCCCGCCAGATACTCGCCGCGCTCAACCTCACCGAAGATGATCTCTCCACCGGCCTGCCGCTGGCGGTGGTCTCGACCGGGCTGCCATACCTGATTGTGCCGCTGGCGAGTGGGCTGGAGCGCGCCGCGATTGTGACGCCGGGATTCGAGGCGCTGCTCGCCCAGGTCGGCGCGAAGTTTGTCTATGTGCTCCATGTCGCGACCTGTGAGGGGCGCACCTGGGATAACGATGGGCGTGTCGAAGATGTGGCCACCGGCAGCGCCGCGGGTCCGGTTGGCGCGTACCTGGTTCAGCATGGGCTGGCGAAGGCATCCGGCGGCGAGTTGATCGTGCATCAGGGGCGCTTCCTTGGGCGGCCCAGCGAGATGCGTGTGCGTGTCGATGTGGAGGCGCAGGGCGGCGAGATTGCGGCGGTCTATGTCGGCGGCGATGTGCGCATGGTGGCGCGCGGCAGCTTCGACTGATTCATCTTCCGCTTTCGCCTCGGGCCGCCGTATGGAGTGCATGAACGCTACGGCTGGCTTACGGTGCGCGGTTGCCAGACATGAAGGCTTCTGATGAAGCTTTGACGCTGGCACGCCAATCTCCTATACTGGCTGTAATCGCGTGCGTCCACGCGCTGACTTGGTCGTGGCATCTGTCGCGGCGCTGGCGAGCGTTTAGTGGATCGACGCGACTGACTACTAGGAAAAAGGGAGTCAGGCGTGGACGAAAATCAAGATGATTCTTATGCGACCCGGCGCGCCGACCTGGACGCGCGGTTTCAGTCGCTGCCACAGGTGGGCAGCCCCAGCTATTGGCAAACCGTGGAGGCACGAGATGCGCAGCAACAGCTACCGCTCGAAGTGCTGGCGCGTAGTTGCCGTGAGTGTTTCGTGGCGGGCGCAATGGCGGACGCGCAACACATTTGCGAATTGATCATTCGGCGCGTTGAAGGCAATGTTAAAGGGTGGTCAAGCCGCATCGCGGCAATGGCACGGTCAGGCATGAGAGAGCAGCGTCGTCAGGACCTTGAACAGGATTGTTACATGAAACTCTGGGAGGAACTGAGTGGCAACCGTCGCTCCTACCTGCTGGAGAACTTCGCCTCCGCGTTCAATCGTCTGCGCCAGCATGTCAGCCATTCTTACATGGAGCGTGAGGGCGAGTGGAAACGCTCCGATGACGTGCAACCGACGCGCATTCCCCGTGGCGAGACGGGCAGTTTCGACGCGACGCCATCGGGCTCCGACAGCCTGCCACTCTCAGAAACGCAGGCCGACCCCAAGGCTCAGGCCGCGCTCGAAAAGGCCGAACTGAGCGACCTGATGGCCCATATCATGAGCCTCCCGCCGGATGAGCGCATGATTCTCCTCCGTTCGCTCGCTGGTGATGGTCAGGAAGACATTGCCGCTGATCTGGGTGTCACGGCGCGCACCATACGCAACCGCCTGAAGCGCGCCAAGGACGAGGTGATACGTCGCTATCAGGGTGGTAATGGGGGCGGTGAGGAGGTCCATCATGACTGATCAAAACGACGCGCAGTCTGAGCGCCAATATCAGATCGATCGCATTACCGCCCAATACGCCGACGAGTATCGCCAGGGACGCCGGCCGCGCATTGAAGAGTATCTCCAGC
>DAHUXT010000266.1 GCA_027307065.1 Ktedonobacteria bacterium | reverse complement strand
GTTCGGCGGCGCGCCCTTGATGCACCGGCAGGATATGCGCGAATCCGGTGATCTCGCGCGCGGCCCGCTCGAACTTGGCGAACGAACTGCTTCCGGCATAGGCTTCATCGCCGATATGCATCGCCCCCCACTGCGCGGCGCTCATTGCGCTGGTACCAGAATCGGTGAGCAGGTCAATCAACACCTGGTCAGATGTGAGGCGGAATGGATTGTAGCCAGCCTCGATCAATGCCATTGTGCGTTGGGCGCGAGAAGTAAAATGGAGTGGTTCAACGCTCTTGATACGAAATGGCTCGAATGCGAGAGACGATTGGAACGCCATTGGCAACCTCTTTCGAGCGAGCTGGTATACTTTGGGTCTGCCCCGCGAAGTGGCAAGCAAGGCAGCATAACCCGAAGGTAGGCGAGCAATCTCTCAACGATGTCACATTTTCTTCGCACGGTATCACATTGCTCTCACAAGCCCGTTTTTAGGCTCAGCAGTGTGATGACAGCTCGCTTCTCATCGTTGGCCAGCCCACTCGCGCTAGAACATAGGTCCTTGTTGTGTCATCGTTGAATCCGCAGCATAATTGGCATCAGTGCGCGACATCTCCGGACATCGCTCGATGTCTCGCGCCTCGCGAACGCTCCGTGGGGGGCAATAGTAGCAACCGAAAGGATGCGGGCGTGACGATCACGATCACGGTTGATGGCAAACGGCATGAGGTGACGGCGTCACCCGATACGCCGCTGCTCTACGTGCTGCGCAACGACCTGGGGTTGAACGCGCCGCTCTTTGGCTGTGGCTTGGAGCAATGTGGCGCGTGCAAGGTGCTGCGGGGCGCCGAGGCGGTGATGACCTGCATGCTGCCAGTAGGCGATGTCGACGGCGCTAGCATCACGACGCTGGCGGGACTCGTCGAGGATGGCGAGCTCCATCCGGTGCAGCAAGCGTTTCTCGACGAGCAGGCGGCGCAGTGCGGCTATTGCAGCAATGGCATGATCATCACCATCGCGGCGCTCCTCTGGCGCACGCCGCACCCAACCAACGAGCAGATTCGCGACGCACTGGATGGCAACCTCTGCCGCTGCGGCTCGCATGGGCGCATCCTGCGGGCGGTACGGCGAGCCGAGACGCTAATGTGGGGAGACGAGAATGGCTGATACTCCGCCTGCCAAACAGCCAGCGCCATCAGAGACCGCAGGCGCACCGCGTCCATCCTGGGGCGACTCACCGCAGCAGCTCGACGATTGGCTGCGCATCGAGCCTGATGGCACTGTCGTCGTTTTCAGCGGCAAGGTGGAGCTTGGCACGGGCGTGCGCACGGCGCTGGCGCAGATTGTTGCCGAGGAACTGGACGTTTCGCTGGCGCGCATTCGCATGGTCATGGGCGAGACCGAGCATACGCCGGACGAAGGCTACACCGCTGGCAGCAAGACGATCGAGACGAGTGGCATGACGTTGCGGCGGGCGGCAGCCACGGCGCGGCAGGCGCTGCTGGAGATGGCAGCGTCAGAGCTGGATGTGACGCCCGACGAACTCACCGTGCAAGATGGGGCCATCATCCTGCCGGGCGGAGAGCATACGGCTGGACGACGCGTGACATTTGCCGGGCTGCTGGCGGGTGGGCGATTCGAGCGGACGATCTCGGATACCGCGCCACTCAAGCGACCGGAGCAGTTTCAGATCATTGGAACCGCCGCGCCGCGACTTGACCTGCCCGCGAAGTTTACGGGCCAACCCGCGTTCGTTCACGATCTACGGCTGCCCGGCATGTTGCATGCGCGCGTCATTCGCCCCCAACGTCTCGGCGCGTCGCTTGTCAGCCTCGATGCCAACGCGCTCATTGAGGCGAGCGTCATCCGTATTGGCGACTTCGTCGCGGTGGTGGCGGCACGCGAGGAGGCGGCAATTCGGGCGGCGCGCGCGCTCCATCTAACGTGGAGCGATGACGCAGACTCGCCAGATTTGCCACCCATGAAGGCGTTGCACGACTGGCTGAGGCACCAGCCGACCACCGATCGCATCGTGGTGGCCAGCGGCGACGCCGATGCGGCGCTCCAGCACGCTACAACACAGGTGAGCGCGACCTACACGATGCCATTTCAGGCGCACGCCTCTATTGGTCCGTCGTGCGCGGTGGCGACCTTCGATGGCGAGATGCTGACCGTATGGAGTTCAACGCAGGGCGTCTACCCACTGCGCGCGGCACTGGCAAGTCTGTTGCAGATGCCAGAGGATCGCCTGCGCGTCAACCATCTGGAGGGCGCGGGTGGCTACGGACAGAACGGTGCCGACGATGTTGCGGCCGACGCGGCGCTGCTGGCGCGTGAGTTGCGTCAGCCGGTGCGTGTGCAGTGGTCACGAGCCGATGAGTTCGCCGGGGAGCCGAAGACATCCGCGATGATCATGGCGCTTCGTGGCGGGTTGGATGGTCATGGCGCTGTGAGTGGCTGGACGTTCGACGGGTGGACGCCATCCCACGCCAATCGCCCACGCCAGGCAGGCGACTTCATCGCCGGACGATTTGTGGGGGTGCCCGCGCCGCAGCCGAGGGGCTTCTTTCTCGGTGGCGACCGCAACGCCCCTACCGATTACTCGTTCGTCGACCAACGTGTGCTGATCCACTGGCTGGCGAGCGTGCCGCTGCGTTCGTCCTCGATGCGCAGCCTCGGCGCCTTTGCCAACTGCTTCGCCAACGAATCGTTCGTGGACGAGCTTGCGCTGGCGGCGGGCGTTGATCCGTTGGAGTTTCGCCTGCGCTATCTGGCTGACCCACGGGCGCGCGCGGTCGTAGAAACGGCGGCTCGACGCGCGGGCTGGGGAGAACCGCTGCCCGCTGGTGTGGGACGCGGGATGGCCTTCGCCCGTTACGAAAATACCGAGGCGTATGTGGCCACAGTCGCGCAGGTCGCGGTTGATACGGCCTCTGGTGCGGTGCGCGTTTCCAGCATTGTGGTGGCGCACGATTGCGGCCAGATTATCAATCCTGATGGCGTACGCAACCAGGTCGAGGGCAACGTCATCCAGTCGCTGAGCCGTGCACTGAAGGAAGAGGTGCGCTTCTCGACGAAGAGCATCATAAGCCTGGACTGGGAGTCGTACCCGATTCTCACGTTCTCCGAAGTGCCAGAAATCGAGATTGAGTTGCTCGATCATCCCGAGTTGCCGCCAGTCGGCGCGGGGGAGCCCGCAACGGTCACCACGGCCCCAGCCGTTGCCAACGCCATCTTTGCTGCCTGTGGCGCGCGGGTGCGAACGATCCCATTCACCCCTGGGCGTGTCCGGGCAGCGCTTGAGGCAACACCAGCCTGAAACAGAGCATTAGTCCGGGATCTGGACATGCTGATGTGCGCGTAGACAGCGGCACGCGCTGTGCGAGGGCGAGAATGTGGAGGTGATGCGCTATGCTCAATCGCATGATTGCTACGTTGAAAGATCCGCTCATCAAGGGCCACCCACTCCACGCGATGCTCAGCGATGTGCCGGTCGGCTCGCTGGTTGCCGGAAGCGCCTTCGATCTTATGGGTATGCTCACCGGCAATCGGTCCTGGCGAGTCGCCGCTCGCGCCGCCCACACGTGCGCGTTCGGCAGTGGCTGCGTCGCTGCCCTTGTCGGCCTGTGGGACTACCAGGCGGTGCCGCGCGAACATCCGGCGCGGTGGGAAGGCGCACTCCATGGCTCGCTCAACGCGTCTGTGATGGCGCTTCTCGTTCCCAGCCTCTTGCTGCGCCGCGAGGCAGACGCTCCCGCCAGTGGACGTCCAGCAACCTCAGCGGTCGTTTTCGGCGCGGCGGCGCTCGCGGTGCTTGGCATCTCAGGCTGGCTGGGCGGCGATCTCGTCTATCATCTGGGTTGGCGTGTGACCCCTGCCGAGCACGCGGAACAACTCGAAGATGCCCTCCGCCAGCGCGGCGAAACGAATCTCATCGAGACTGCCCACGACACGGTGCATACGTACGAGCAAGAGCACTCGCTCGTGCCGTAGCATGTGCAGTAGTAGCGCAATTCCATAGACTACGCAATGTGTCTGCCAGTGCGGTGAGCGCATCCTTCTACCATGCCTCGCCGCTTGACAGAATCTCGCTTAGCGTCTACACTCGCGGCCATGCCTGTCTAAACAGTGCTGTGGCCGCGCGCTGTCGTGCGCCACGAAATATGCGCTTCCGCGACTCACTTTGAGAGGAGGTTGCGATGCCAATACCACCAACTGGACTCTCACGTGAAGCGGTGCGCGCGGCTCTGGCAGCGTATCGTCAGCATGATGTTCCATGGCGCGATGGCCGACTCTTCGCCGGTGTATACGATCCGGGCGCGGAGGTTGCCGCCGTCATCACCGAGGCATATACCGACTTCCTCACCGAGAATGCCCTCTACCCGAACTATTTCCCCAGCGTGCTCCAACTCGAAAACGACGTGGTACGGGCAGTCGCCGATCTGCTCCGGGGCGACGCTGACGTCGTGGGCAACTGCACCAGTGGCGGCACCGAAAGCATCCTTCTGGCGGTGAAGACGGCGAGAGACGCGGCGCGGACGATGCACCCGGAGATTACCGCGCCCGAGATGGTGCTGCCGCAGACGGCGCATCCAGCGTTTCATAAGGCGGGCCATTATCTCGGCGTGAAGGTCATCGTCACTCCATTCGATACGACCACCATGCGGGCCGACCCAGCGGCGATGCGGGCCGCGATTACGCCGAACACCATTCTGCTGGTTGCCTCGGCGCCGTGCTATGCCTATGGCGTCATCGATCCGATTGGCGAGATCGCCGCGCTTGCCGTCGAGCGTGGCCTGTTCTTCCACGTGGACGGCTGCGTCGGAGGCATCCACCTTTCGATCATGCGGCGGGCGGTCTCGGGCGGGAGTTGGGTGTCGGCGTCGAGCGTGATTACGTAGGGGATGGAGCGCGGCAGTTCGCCTACGCACAGGATAGAGGGATCGCCATCACCGCAGAG
>DAHUXT010000265.1 GCA_027307065.1 Ktedonobacteria bacterium | reverse complement strand
TGGGCGGGCAATCCAACCCCGGCGATATCGCTGGCCAGGCACTTGGTGGTCTGGGCGGCATGTTCGGCGGTGGCGGCAGCAACTCCTAAATCATGTTGATGTCCGCTCGTGCGTAGCCTCTGGCCTGTAGTGTGGTGGTGCCGGGAGGGAGAGGCACGTACGACGTCCGAAGGAGAACGCGCAATGGCTGACAAGATTGGCGACATCAAAGGAATTGATGCGAGTTCGGTCAAAAAACTCGAGGCCGACGGCATCAAAACGACGGACGATCTGCTCAAGGCGACTGCATCGGCACACGACCGCTCAGCGTTGGCGACAAAAATCGGCGTCCCGGGTAGCGCGCTGACCGAGTGGATCAATCGCGCCGATCTGATGCGCCTGAATGGCGTCGGCACCGAGATGGCGAACCTGCTCGAAGAGTGTGGCGTCGATTCTTGCAAGGAGCTTCAGCATCGCAAAGCGGATAACCTGCACGCGAAGCTGAAGGAGACCAACGACGCCAAGAAGATCACTCACCACGCGCCGACGCTGGCGCAGGTGGAAGAGTGGATCAAAGAGGCAGCCAAGTTCGCCGCGCAATAACGCCCGCAAAACCAGACCCACCTTCACAGCGGTGTGAGTAGCAGTGGCGCCGCTTCAACGGCATGTCACGGGCGCTGCCACTGCCTCGCCAGCACGATGACGGTAGGATTGAGGAGAGAAATCCTCTGAGATCCTAGGAGCCATCTTTCCACCGCATAGCCTACGCACCTCACAGTTCTCCCGCGCCAGCCTTCGTTGATGAGCCCGCGCCCGCATACGTTTACCACGGCGATGGGCATCATAGTCACACCTACAATCTATGGACCGCATTCCTCTGCCACTTCCATTCCCGCTCCCAGCAGGTGTGCATCGTCGTGTCTGGGTCTGGCGCTCCTACCTGGAAGTGCCATTCCGATGCCCAACTGCCGGGCGCGCTCCACGTATCTGGGTAGGCGCATCGCGGTAGAATGGGAGGGTGAGATGGCTGGTGGCAAAGAAGGGAAAGAGGCGGCACGATGAGCGCGAACACTCCAGTGACCCCACGCGCGGCGGCGACCTGCGTGCTGATGCGGCCACGCGCTGGCGGCGGGATAGAGGTATTCATGGTGCGGCGGCACATCCAGAGCGAATTCGCGCCCGATGTCTACGTTTTCCCCGGCGGCTCGGTGGATGCTGGCGACCGGCAGGCGGAGGAGACGCCTGGACTGTGCGCTCCCGCTGGTGAGGGGCCGACGGCGCTGGGCAGCGGATTCCGCGTGGCGGCGTTGCGCGAATGCTTCGAGGAGGCGGGAGTGTTGCTGGCGCACCATGGCGCGGCCACACTAGCCTTTGGCGAGGATGACCTGGCCCGCTACGCGGCCTATCGCGCGGCGCTGCAGCAGCGGCAGATGACGATGGCGACGCTCGCCCAGCAGGAGGGACTGACGCTCGCCACCGACATGCTCATCGCCTGGGCGCACTGGATTACGCCCGAGGTGTTCCCGAAGCGCTTCGACACGCATTTCTTTCTGGCGGAGATGCCTCCGACCCAGCAGGCGGCGCACGACGAACTGGAAACGACCGATAGCGTCTGGATCGCGCCCGAAGACGCCAGCGCTGGCTACGAGCGTGGTGAGTTTCCGCTGGTTTTTGCCCAGATTCACCAGCTGCGCGATCTGCATGGACTGCGGACCTTCGACGATGCCCGCGCCCGCTTCGGCGGCCAGCAGCCGCGCACGATCATGCCGCGTGTCGTCGAGCGCGACGGCGGCCAGGTGATCTTGCTGCCAGATGAAGACTGAGCATGTGGTGAAGGAGCCTCCCGATGCCCGCGTCTGATACGCCCCATACACCTGATGCGCTTGATGCGCTGCCCGCTGGCGTCGAGCGCATCCTCGCGCCGAATCCGTCGCTGATGACCGGGCCAGGGACGAATACCTTTCTCGTCGCGGATGACACGAGCGGCGCGGTGGTGGTGATCGATCCTGGCCCCGACATCCCCGAACACTTGCAGCGTATCACGGAGGCGGTCGCCAGCCATGGCACGGCGCGGGCTATCCTGGTGACACACGGCCACCCCGACCACGAAGAGGCCGCCGCCAGTCTGCGTGCGCTGCTGGGCGCACCGGTCTACGCCTGGAGCCGTGCGGGGGTCGCCGCGACCGATGTCACCCTAGCCGACGACGCGGTGGTGGCGGTCGGCAAACGCCAATTGCGCGCGCTCTATACGCCGGGACATCGTTTCGACCACCTCTGCTTTCTGCTCGAAGATGCCGATACACTCTTCGCGGGCGACCTGATCGCCGGGGAGGGTACTGTGGTCATCGCGCCGCTAGAGGGCGACCTGCTGGACTACATGGCATCGCTGCGGCGATTGCTGGTGCTCGATCCGCGGCTCATCCTCCCGGCGCATGGGCCAGCCATTGTCGAACCGCGAAGCGTGCTGGAGTATTACATCTCGCACCGTGAGGCACGCGAGCGGCAGGTGTTGGCGGCGCTGGCGCATGGGCCGCGCACCGTTGTCGAGATGGTGCGCGTGATCTACGCCGACGTCGACGCCGATCTGCACCCGGTAGCGGCGCTCTCGGTGCTGGCGCATCTGCAAAAGCTGGAGCGCGAGGGTCGTGTCCATCGCCAGGCGGTGGATGACGAGGAACGCTGGTCGCTCGGCGCTTGACAACGCATAGTCCGCGACATACAATCGCGAAAGGCGCCTTCATCGGCGTCCACCTGTGTTGGCCGCGCATCTTCACGATGGATGTGACGTGTGCGATATATGCGGCGACCAACGTACCACCGCAGTGATGCTCACCAAACGAATTGAAACGAATTGAATGGCGCGCGGCCACGAGGCAGTCTGTATGACGGCCCACGAGACGCATGACAGCATACCGGCGCCTACCATGCCCGGGAGAGGGAAGCATGATTCGCAGAGATAATTCCCAGGATGCCGAAAAGGCGCGTAACTACTCTACGTTCTGGATCGAAGTGGCAATGGGCAAAGAGAGTTCGCAAGGTTCATCCGCCGTGCTCGACGTCGATGATGCCGATGTAGGCGAGCCGCTCGACATGGCGGACCTGGGCGGTCTACCCGAGCTGCCCGATCTGGTGGAGTTCGCTCCGCCCGTGAAGGAGCCCAAGCCCGCGAAGAAGGCAGCTGAGAAGAAGCAGGAGGCGCCGCGTTCACTCAGCTCGCTGGCCGACCTTGCCAGCATCGAGGCGCTGATGAAGAACTCGGCTGATCTGGGCGACGATGCTGAGGTGGACCTGGCGTCGGATGAGGCGCAGGATCTCGATGTGCCGCTGACCTCTGACTATAGCTTCGACGTAGCTGATGTAGAGGAAGGGGCGGCGGCCGAAAGCGACGACGAGTTCGAAGATGAAGAGGATTTCGACGAGGACGAAGACGAGCAAAATGACGGCTGGGGTAGCGGACGCAAGACGAAGCCGTCCAAGCCGCAGAAGCCACGCCGCGAGCCACGCCGGGGTTTCTAGGCTAGCGGCTCAGTCGTAGCATCCATGCGGAGGGTAGGTGGCCAACCTGCCCTCTTGTACTTTTCCCCGAAGCAGACCGTGGCATGAATACTACGGCGAATTACGCTCATTTCCTCCCGCCGTTCGTTTCGCCTCTCTCGTTCGCTCCACGGGGTACAATGCAGAGGGACACGCATCGCATCGAGACGAGAGAAATCAGGCGACGATGATGCCGACTGAGACGACGGCACGTGATAGGCGCGAGATACCGGAGATAGCTGAGCATGTGCGCGCCGCGCTGCTGGCTGTGCGTGGGCGACTGCTGCTGCTGGTTGGTGGCGAGGCTCGCTGGCGGCGTGACCCGGGTTGCGTCTTTATCCCGCTGGAACTGCCCGGCGCTGCGGTTCGCGCCGCTGGCTCGCCGGAGTCTGCGCCTGAGGCGACGCTCGCGGCGATTGGCTCCCGCTGGCTTGGCCGCCCCCTGCGCCTCGTACCCGCCGACATCACCTATGGTCCGACGCCCGCGCACGCCATCGACCGGCTGCCCCCGCACGGCGCGCCCGCGCCGCTGCTGTTGCTGGAACGCCTCGCGCCCGCTGATCCCGAACGCGGGACTGGTGTGCGCCGTGTAGCGGTCGAGGTGTATCGCGCGACCATAGACGGCGCACATATGGAGGAGCTTGATCCGCGGGACGACTGCGCCGGAGTGCTGCTGATCGCGTGGCAGGCGCTACGGCAGGTGGTGCGTGGGCTGCCGTTGGCCGATCTGCTCGCCCGCGACGATGTGACGTTGCAACTTCGCCCGAATATTGCGCTTCCACCGGAGGCTTTGGTCTATCTCACCGCTGAATATGGCGAGCGCGCGCTGCTGCGTGTGGCCGCGAAATATGGCGTGCGGGCACTGGGAAAGGAACTTGACGATGGGACTGGATTATGAGTCGGTGCGCGCGCCAGAATTGCAGGGCACAGCCTGGTTCAATACGCCGCAGCCGCTGAGCCTGGCGGACCTGCGTGGCAAGCTGGTCTTGCTCGATTTCTGGACCTACTGCTGCATCAACTGTCTGCACGTCCTCGAAGACCTCAAGCATCTCGAAGAGAAATATGCGGGTCGTCCGCTGGCAGTCATCGGCGTGCACTCGCCCAAGTTCACCAACGAAGACGATCCAGAGAGCGTGCGCCAGGCCATTGCTCGCTATGGCATCACGCACCCCGTCCTGCTGGATAGCCAGCGGCGCACCTGGGAGGCGTATGGCGTGCGTGGCTGGCCGACGCTGGTGCTGTTGGACCCGCGTGGCTATGTGCTGGGGCGCGTCTCTGGCGAGGGCAATCGCGCCCGGCTGGATGCCGCCATCGCGCAGGCGCTCGGCTTCCAGGAAGCCGTCTGCACCGGCGTGCGCTGGCACGGAGAGCGCCTGGACGGCAATCTGACGACGCCGAACCGCAGGGGCGAAGAGAAAGCGCGCTGCGTCGCGGCACT
>DAHUXT010000264.1 GCA_027307065.1 Ktedonobacteria bacterium | reverse complement strand
TCGCCAGCGCGCCGCGCTCCGGGCGATATGCCATGGGAGGTGGCTGTCATTATTGCCGCGTGCTGGTTTCTTGTGCCGTTCACGCTGGCTTTTCTTGGCACGCTACCCATTCACAATCTTCATCTGTTTTACGAACGTTATCTCGTCGTTACATTGCCAGGTCTGTTTTTGCTGGCGGCCCTTGGAGTACAGGCACTCCCTCGGCTACCTTTGCGTGTAGTGCCAACGGTTATGCTGCTCGCGATAGCAATCGCGACTCTACCCAATTATTACGATACATTCCAGACTGCAGGAACCTGGGACGTGCGAGGGGCGATGCACTGGGTAGAAGGAATATATCAGCCCAACGACGGCATTGTTTGTTTACCAGCCTATTACTGCTCGATCCCTGTCCAATATTACATGAGCCGTGACAGGCAATTGGCGCAAGGGCAGATGCGTTTTGACAATTCCCCCGGACAATATCACTGGAATCCGCCGTGGCTTTCTCGTGCCAACGCGGCGACAATTGCGGCCTATGCCGCTACCCATCCGCGCATATTTATTATTACTGTTGCGTATGGCAGTCCTGGGGTCAGCAGTGCGTGGCTCGCACAGCACTACGATCTCCAGGCTACCTACAATACTGACATGGTGACTGTGCGTCTCTACAATACACACTCTGTCTCCCAAGCGATGAAGACCGCGCCTACCATTCTATCTGCGTTCGTCGTCGGTCACAGGATGTCCAATGGTGGTCAGGGATACCAGCAATATCAGCAATATCAGCAATATCAGCAATATCAGCGAAATCGATGCGTGCCGAGCTTATTCTCCTGGACGACATGCGCATGGCGCCATGACTGCTACGGCACATTCTCAGGTTGAGGATTAATGGCGCGGGTCGAGCTATGATCTGCCTCGCGGAGAGCGTCAAATAGCGTCGCCGCCCGGCCAATTTTCGGTATAATGTGGGCGGGGTACAGAAAGCTCATGATGTTTGACATAGGCGCGAGCCAGGAGGAATAGCAACATGGCTGAGACGATAGCAACAACGCTGGATCAGGCGGTGGCACAATCGCCGCGTAAATGGGTCTATCTCTTTGCCGAAGGCAACGCGAGCATGCGCGCGCTGCTCGGTGGCAAGGGCGCAGGTGTCGCCGAGATGACCAATGCGGGGCTGCCGGTGCCTCCTGGCTTTACCATTACCACCGAAGCCTGTAATCAATACTACGATTACGGCAAGCGATTCCCCGACGGCATGTGGGATCAGGCGCAGGCGGCGCTCCACATTGTCGAGCAGCAGACTGGCAAGACCTTTGGCGATGCCACGAATCCGCTGCTGGTCTCGGTGCGGTCGGGCGCGAAGTTTTCGATGCCCGGCATGATGGATACCGTGCTCAACCTGGGCCTGAACGACGAGACGGTCAAGGGGCTGATCGCCCGCAGCGGCGACGAGCGTTTCTGCTACGATGCCTATCGCCGGTTCGTGCAGAAGTTCTCGAAGATTGAGCTGGATAGCAAGCCAGACGCCTTCGAGCACAAGCTGGCGGAGTATCGCCAGAAGACCGGCGCGTCGAACGATGCCGAGATTCCCGCCGACGCGCTCAAGCAGATGGTGGAAGACTTCAAGCAGATCGCGCGCGATGCGTCGGGCCGCCCCTTCCCAGAGGATCCCTACGAGCAGTTGCGGCTGGCCATCGAGGCGGTCTTTGCCTCGTGGAACAACAAGCGCGCCATTGACTACCGCAACTTCAACAAGATTCCGCACGACTTGGGCACCGCCGTCAACGTACAGACGATGGTCTTTGGCAACATGGGCAACAGCAGCGCAACCGGCGTCGCCTTCACGCGCAACCCCTCGACCGGCGAGAAGCAGCTCTACGGCGACTATCTGGTGAATGCCCAGGGCGAGGATGTCGTCGCGGGCATTCGCAACACCTCACCCATCGCCAAACTGGCCGAGGAGATGCCGGAGGTCTACCAGCAGTTCGAGCAGATTGCCGAGCGACTGGAGCAGCACTATCGCGACGTGCAGGATCTGGAATTCACCATCGAGCAGGGTCGGCTCTACATGCTGCAAACCCGCTCCGCCAAGCGCACCGCTGCCGCGGCCGTCAAGACGGCAGTGGATATGGAGCGAGAGCAGCTCATCACCTCGGATGAAGCGGTGCATCGGGTCGATCCTAACCAGGTCGATCAACTGCTATTGCCGCGCTTCGATGAAGACGAGATCGCGCAGGCCCAAAGTGAGAAGCGCGAACTGGCACGCGGCGTGAACGCTTCGCCGGGCGCGGCGGTGGGCGCGGTAATCTTCGACGCCGATCGCGCCGAGGCGGCGGGCAAGTCTGGCCAGGCGATCATCCTCGTGCGGCAGGAGACCAGCCCCGACGATGTTCATGGCATGCTGGTGGCGAAGGGCATTCTGACGAGCCAGGGTGGCACTGGCAGCCACGCGGCGGTGGTGGCGCGCGGACTCGGTCTGCCCGCGGTCGTCGGCTGCGAGGGCATCCGGGTGGACTACGAGCAGCGCCAGTTTGAGGTGAAGGGTAGCAGCCAGATCGTGCGCGAAGGCGACACCATCTCGATTGATGGCACGACGGGCCGTGTCTACCTCGGCGCGATCAAGACCATCGAGGCGAACTACGACGCCGAACATGATCTGCACACGCTGCTCGGCTGGGCGGATGCCATCCGCAAGCTGGGTGTCTGGGCCAACGCCGACTATCCCCGCGACGCGCAACGAGCCATCAAGTTCGGCGCTCAGGGCATTGGCCTCTGCCGCACCGAGCACATGTTCATGGAGCAGGAGCGTCTGCCGATTGTGCAGGAGATGATTCTCGCCGCGACGGTGGAGGAGCGTCAGGCGAAGCTGGATCAACTGTTGCCGTTCCAGCGGTCGGACTTCGAGGGGCTCTTCCGCGCCATGCGCAATCCAGAGACGGGCGAGGGCTATCCAGTCGTCATCCGGCTGATCGATCCGCCGCTGCATGAGTTCCTGCCGAGCTACGAAGAAACGCTGGTTGAGGTGACGCGGCTGGAGGATAGCGGCAAAGATCCCGCTGAGCTAGAGAAGAAGCGGTCGCTGCTGAAGGCGATCGCGGGCATGCGCGAGATGAACCCGATGCTAGGGTTGCGCGGCTGTCGCCTGGGGCTGATCTTCCCCGAAATCAACGTGATGCAGACGCGGGCGATTCTGGAGGCGGCGGCGAATGTGGCCAAAGAGGGCATCAAGCTGCAGCCGAAGATCATGATTCCGCTGGTCGGCCATGTGAATGAGCTGGCCGAAGTGCGCCGCCAACTCGAAGCGGTGGCGAAGGAGATGGGCGAGCAGCTTGGCGGCAAGGTCGATTACAAGTTCGGCACGATGATCGAGCTGCCACGCGCCGCGCTAACGGCGGGACAGATCGCGACAGTGGCCGATTTCTTCAGCTTCGGCACCAACGATCTGACGCAGACGACCTTTGGCATGAGCCGCGACGACGCCGAGGGCAAGTTCCTGCTGCAATACGTCGAGGGCTTGAAAGAGCCAGGACTCGACCAGCCAGTGAAGATTCTCAAGGCGAATCCATTCCAGACGCTCGACCGAGACGGTGTAGGGCGGCTGGTGCGCATCGCCGCCGAAGAGGGCCGCGCCGCCAACGACACGCTGGAGGTGGGCATCTGTGGCGAGCATGGTGGCGACCCGGAGAGTATCGCCTTCTGCAACGAGATTGGCCTGAACTACGTCAGTTGCTCGCCCTTCCGTGTGCCCAAGGCGCGCCTGGCGGCTGCTCAGGCGGTGTTGTCGGGTGGCGAAAAGGACCGGTAGCCGGCGACAGCGCTTTACGTGTGCCCCTTCTTCGTGTCAGGAGAGGGGGTTATTCCTCCACCGCCAACTGATATACCGGCTCACCCCAGCGTTCCGTTCCCGTGGGATGAAAGCCCGCGGCGGTGTAGAGGCGTTGCGCTTGTATGTTCTCCGGGTGAACCACCAGTTGCAGCGTCTGGCACCGTGGATGCTCGCGCCGCACCAACTCGACCAATCGCCGCAGGGCGGCTTTGCCGTAGCCACGCCCCTGGTAGCGCTGATCGATGAAGAAGTGGAAAAGCCAGTATTGGTCGGTCGTCTCCGACTCGTAAGCCAGCGCCAAAAACCCCACCATCGTCGCGCCCGCGTAGATCGCATACGGCGTCCAGTGCGCGCCATCGGGGCGAATATATGCTTTTGCTAGCGCGATGGCGGCGATGGGCGCGTAATCGGCTGTGAAGCGCTGCTGCTCTGGGCGCACCGTCAGATCGAGCGTCTTGCGCCAGTTCTCCTGTGTCACCTCGCGTAGAGTTACATCGTCCATCGCTGGCGGCCTCCCACTATACGCCTTCGCCATATTTGCAGCCCAACCCTGGCGCCGATTGCTCTATCCGATTGCTCTATAATGAATGGGCACAGTCGCGCCGACTAGTACCCACCACAACATGATACCGATGGAGAGATTGCCCATGCCAAACAGCCCCCAGGATATGATGCACGCCGTGGTCGCCAATCTGCCCGCCAAGACCGGACGCGACTTCGAAAGTTGGCTCGCGCTGACCCGCGAGCAGGCGATTGCCGTCCAGGGGATGCGCAAAACGGGCGAGGTGCTCAACTGGCTCAAGCGCGAATATGGCCTGGGGCACAGCACCGCGTTCATCATCGCGGCAGAGGCGCTCAAGCCTGATGACTATGTGCCGCCGACCGATGAGCAGGTCATCGCCGCGCAATACGCGGGTGCGAAGGCCGACCTACGCCCAATCTACGAGAAGGTGCTGGGATATGTGCAGTCGCTCGGCAATGATATCCACATCGAGCCGCGCCAGAGCTACGTCGCGTTTGCGCGCGCCAAACAATTCGCGCTGATCCAGCCGTCGACGAAATCGCGCGTTGACCTGGGACTGGTGCTGCCCGGCGTCGAGCCGGTACAGGTATCCTCGGTGGTCCTGCACGTTCATGCAGTGCGGGTGGGTGCACATTATCCAGATGTGCCCATCCTGCT
>DAHUXT010000263.1 GCA_027307065.1 Ktedonobacteria bacterium | reverse complement strand
GGCGAGCGGCGCGCCGGGGAAGGTGATCAGCGTGGTCACGCGCTGGGCGGCAATGTCCACCAACCGCCATCCAACGCTGTCCTGCACCAGAATACGCCCGCCAGCGGGAGACCACCACGGCAGCGCGGCGGGATCGGCCTCGTCCCACGAAAACACTACCTGACCCGGATGGGCGACGCTCCAGATGGTAAATCCCTGTTTCGTGCGTAGCAGCAATCGCGAGCCATCAGGCGAAAAGGCGAGATCAAGCAACCCGCTGACCTGGCCAAGCGTCCGTTTGGCTCCGGACAACGAGACGAGTTCCAGCGACGACGAGACATCGGCGCCTGAGGCGATGTAGAGCAACGCATCGTGATGTGGTTGCCAGAGCAGCCGTGCCGGGCGGTTCGTTCCTGGCAATGTCAGCACTGCGCCGGTCGCCACGATTTTGCCAATCGCGTTCGGTTCGCCGACCCGCACGTCTCCCGCGCTGTCTGTCGTCGCGACCTGGCTGCCATCGGGCGAGAGCACCGGAATGCCAAAGTTCACCGGGATAGGCTTGCGCGCGATGCCGACAGGCTGATCGGCCTGTGAGACGATATATGTCGCCGCTGCCGGACCAGCGCCCGTAAACGATTCGCGATAGAGCAGACGGTTGCCACTGGCGTTCCACCAGGCATCGCTGCGAGAGAGTCCCGCCAGATTTGGAGTAATCTGGATCGGCGTGCCGCCACTGACGCTGCCGACATATAAGTCTCCGGGCGCATCAGGCACCCCTAACGGACTCAACGGTGGAGGAGTGGTCATTCGTTGCACGACCCGTATGATGTATTGATGGTGATCGGGCGACCAGGCGACGCTCACGATGTTCCCCTGCGCCAGCTTTCGCGGACTTGAGCCGTCAGGGTTGATAGCCCACAGCGTCTTGCCCTGGAGGAATGCGATGGTATCACTGCCACTTTGCAGGCCGCAACCAGAGAGCAGCGTTGCGCCGAGGCAGATAAGCAGCAGCACCGCACTGGCAGTGAAGGCCCTTGTGCGGTTGAGTTGGCAGCGATAGGTTACGTCAGTGGAAACTGTCATCGCGCCGCTATTGTAACTGGACAGCGGCTGCTGAGGCAAGAGAGCCGTCCTCAATTGGCGAGAACGCCGTTGAAGCGAGATGCTACAATTGCCAGGCAACACGACGATTGCGCGGATAAACATTGGCAAGGAGCAGACTGGTGGCAACATCCACGACCCTTCCACGCTGGGATATGACGGTTATCTTTCCTGGACTCGACTCGCCTGAATTCACCGCTGGATTCCAGTCGGTGGCGAACGCGATTGCAGAACTTGGCGCGCTGTTTGACCAGGAACACGTCGCCAAGCATGAACCGCAGCCGCTGGATGACACGACCGTGCAGTCATTCGAGCGGGTGATCGAGCGCTTCAATGCGGTCATCGCGGAGTATCGCACGCTCAGCGCCTATATTCACGCATTTGTTGCCACGGACTCGCGTGACAATCTGGCTCAAGCGCAATACAGCGAACTGCAGGCGCAGAGTGTGAAATTCTACCAGCTTGGCATCCGCTTCACCGCGTGGATTGGCTCGCTGGATGTCGACGGGCTGATTGCGCGGTCGCGGGTCGCCACCGATCATGAATACGCACTGCGCCGGGCCAAAGTCGAGGCGGCGCACCTGATGTCGCCCGCCGAAGAGGCGCTGGCCGCCGAACTGAATGTTTCCGCGGGGGCTGCGTGGGAGAAGCTGCACGGAAATATCACCTCGCAGCTGACTGTGCCGGTTGAAACAGATGGCGTAGTCAATCAATTGCCGATGAGTGTCGTCCGCAACCTGGCAGCAGACGCGAACCGCGAAACACGTCAGCGCGCGTACGTCGCCGAGATCGACGCGTGGGAGCGCGTAGCCGTGCCGTTGGCCGCCGCAATGAACGGCATCAAAGGCGAGGTCACGACATTGAGCGTGCACCGGGGATGGTCGACGCCGCTGGATCAGGCGCTCTTCGATGCCAACATCGACCGCGAGACACTCGACGCGATGATGACCGCCGCCCGCGAGTCATTTCCGGACTTCCGGCGATATCTGCACGCCAAAGCGCGCGCACTGGGGCTGCCTTTTCTGGCATGGTACGATCTGCTCGCTCCCCTAGGGGTCTCAGGTCGCGCATGGAGTTTCGACGCATCCGAGCAATTCATTGTCGAACAATTCGGCAGCTATTCGCAGCGTCTCAGCGACTATGCGGCGCGCGCATTCCGCGAGCGATGGATCGACGCCGAACCTCGTCCTGGCAAGCGTGATGGCGCGTTCTGTATGTTGCTGCGTGCCGATGAGTCACGCGTATTCGCAAACTTCAAGCCGACCTACGACGGCATGAGCACGCTCGCCCATGAACTCGGTCACGGCTACCACAATCTCAACTTGGCGCAGCGGACGATGCTCCAGCACAACACGCCAATGACACTCGCGGAGACCGCCAGTATCTTCTGCGAGACGATTGTGCGCGAAGCCGCTCTCCAACATGCCAACCCGCAAGAGCGCATCGAGATTCTAGAAGCGTCGCTGGTGGGGTCGTGTCAGGTCGTCGTGGATATTACCAGTCGGTTCCTTTTCGAACAGGGTGTTTTCGAAAAACGGCGCAATCGCGAGCTTTCAGTCGAAGAGCTGAACGAGATGATGTTGCAGGCGCAACGCGATACCTACGGTGACGGCCTCGATGCGACCCAACTGCATCCCTACATGTGGGCGATGAAGCCGCATTACTACGATACTGGCATCTCGTTCTACAACTTCCCAGATATGTTTGGTTTGCTCTTTGGGCTTGGACTCTACGCCCGTTACCGCCAGGATCCCGATAGCTTCCGCCAGCAATATGACGATCTGCTCTCGTCTACTGGCCTGGCCGACGCGGCGACCCTGGCAGCACGCTTTGGCATCGACACACGCACGCCAGACTTCTGGCGCGCCAGCCTCGACAACATCCGGCGTGACGTAGAGCAGTTCGAGGAAGCCGTGGGGGCAGGAAATTAGACCTCTTTGTCGGGGCCGATGAAGCTCCGGCATATGGCCGACTCGCTGGGCCATTTACATGGCGTGTGGTCGTTCGACGCCCGCTACCACCCCGGTATCGGGCTAGGAGCAATTATCCCCTCACCTATGCACTGTGGTCGTGTGCCCTCTCCCAAGTCACATATGTGATACGACCGTGGTGTCACCCTGTCGCAACGTGAGCGTTCCGTGAGCGCGGCGTGCCTCTATGAACTTGACGGATGATAGACAACGGGGCCGAACTTTGCCAGGCAAAACATGCCCGCAAGCACGGAGCGGTTGTGTCATGTCGTCTTTTTCAGTGTGCGGCACATGGTGCGTTCGCGCACCTGTTAGAATTGTGTCATAGCACCTCGCCATCCCGTTGGCAGAGGGCTGCCCATGGACGACACCATTCTAGAGCAGCAAGGAGGTAACGACATGCGACTGCTTCATGGCGATGGCACGCAACGCCATCCGCACCCTTGGACGCTCGCCCGTGCCCAATCGCTCGCGTTCCGACTCTCGCTTGTCGCACTCGTCCTGTTCGCGGCATCGCTGCCGTTTTTCTGGGCGCCCGCAACCAACGTCAACGCGGCAAACCAGGCCATCACCGCGCCAATCTTCTACGGAGCCGACACAGCCAGGACGATCAAAGCCATTTCGCCCATCTGGCCACAATATGCCGGCGCTTATTGTGGCATCGCCGCATCCGTTGCAGCGGTCAATTACAACGATCTCGTGCATGGCATCGCTATGAGGTTCACCAGCCGCAGCGCGCAGACGACCGTTGCCGCGAACAACCAGAAGTCGGGAAAGAGTCGCTGGGGATATGCCACGCCAGTGAATAAGTACGCGGGCATTACGAACATCGCACCCGACTTTGGCACGGACCCACGCTCCATCGCCTACATGACGTACGAATACACGCCGCTCGGCAATTACTTCCACAATTACATCTACCGCTGGCAGTTCTCGAACAGCACACAGCCGTCGTTCACCACGCAAGTGCGTCAGGCGACGACGAACGTCGCGCGGGCGCTCAAGACATGGCATGAGCCAGTGAACGTCGTCATCAACGGTGGATTGCACTCTGTACTGGTCACGGGCGTGTACTCGTACAATGATCCAGCCCTCTACTACCCCGCGCAACTCACAAGCGTCATCTTCCGCGATCCAGCGTTGTCGCCTTCCGTAAGCCGCTTTCAAGTGGATATCTCTACCTGGTGGTCTGGCGGATTCAGCACGCCAAACGGCGTTTATGCCCTTTGGTCGCTCTACTATGGCGATCGGTACGCGCGCGGTGATGGCAAGAACACTTACGACCCCGAGCCGACGGTTGGCATCTACCGGCCAAACAGCACATATCCGGTGCACTGGTTCCGTGGATTCTCCTGGATTCAACGTGATAACCAGTACGCGAACGGAACGTACAGCCCCGATTTCGCATTCACGTCGAAGGGAACACTGATGACGACGCCGTAGTTGCCACCAAGGCACAGGCGCGAGAAATACGCTCCAAGGGGGGCCGAATCATGGCACGGCAGCATACGCACAGAACAGGTTCAGACAACGGCTCCAGGGCGCGACAACCCAGAAGTCGAATCGCGGCGTTCCTCGGCAACGGAGCCTTCGCACTGCTGGCTATTACCCTGATCGGGCTAGCGGCTCTCGTGGCCTTTGGCATCCTGCGCGCACCGGGCACGCGGCCCGCAGCAATCATCAACGCTCAACAGAGCAACTCGGACTCGTCGTCGTTGGCAAGCGGTTGGATTCCACTCCGCTCAACCGCGCCAGCAGACATCATCGCCGCCGCCCGTCAAAGTGATATGTTCCGGCAAAACGCGGCTGACGGTGGCGATCACGTCGCCGATCTCGTCATCGCCGGCGGAGATCGTCGCGACGCGCGCGATCTGCTCCTTGCCGGAGATCTCGGTCGACTGCTTCTCGATGTTCTTGACGACCTCGTCGACGGCCTTCTCGATGCCGCGCTTGAGCGCCA
>DAHUXT010000262.1 GCA_027307065.1 Ktedonobacteria bacterium | reverse complement strand
AAGCAACGATGCCCAGGAGAGGTCTGGCGTCCGTCGCCCGCCTGTTAGAATTAAGGATTGACCGCTGCAGCCATGGACGCCGCCTTTCTCCGCAATTTTGCCATCATTGCTCATATCGATCATGGCAAATCTACCCTCGCCGATCGACTACTTGAGTTCACTGGCACCATCTCTAAACGTGAGATGTCCGAGCAGGTTCTCGACCAGATGGATCTGGAGCGCGAGAAGGGCATCACCATCAAGGCGCAGGCGGTGCGCATGAGTTATACCGCCCAGGACGGCCAGACGTACGAATTGAATCTGATCGACACGCCCGGACACGTGGACTTCGCCTATGAGGTCTCGCGCAGTTTGGCGGCGTGTGAGGGCGCGATTCTGGTGGTAGACGCCTCCCAAGGCATCGAGGCGCAGACGTTGGCCAATCTCTATCTGGCGCTGGAGGCCAATCTCGAACTCATCCCGGTCATCAATAAGATCGATCTGCCAAGCGCCGAACCGGAGCGCGTCGTCAAAGAGATCGAGGATGTCATCGGCCTGCCCGGCGAAGATGCGGTGCTGGCATCCGCGAAAGAGGGCATCGGCACCCAGGAGATTCTCGAAGCGGTGGTGAAACGTGTGCCGCCGCCGCGTGGCGCGGATGATAAGCCGCTTCGGGCGCTGGTCTTCGACTCCAAATACGATGCCTACAAAGGGGTCATCGCGTATCTTCGCGTGGTGGATGGCAAACTCGGCGCATCGGATCGCATCCAGATGATGCAGACACACAGTTCCGCCGAGGTGCTGGAGGTGGGCTACTTCAATCCCGGGCTTGTCGCGTCGAAGTCGCTCTCGGCTGGCGAGGTCGGCTATGTCGCCACCGGCTTCAAGAATGTGAAGGATTGCCAGGTGGGCGATACGCTCACGCTCGCCACGCGTCCGGCCACCGAGCCGCTGGCTGGTTACCGGCCCGCCAAGCCGATGGTGTTTGCCGGACTCTTCCCGGTGGATGGCGACGACTATCCACTGCTACGCGACGCGCTGGAACGTCTGCGCCTCAACGACGCGTCACTCGTCTTCGAGCCGGAAAATTCAATTGCGCTGGGGTTCGGCTTCCGCTGCGGCTTCCTCGGGCTGCTGCATATGGAGATCATTCAGGAGCGGCTGGAGCGCGAATACAATTTGAACCTGTTGGCGACCGCGCCCAGCGTGGAATATGTGGTGACGCGCACCAACGGCGAGGTCATGACCGTGCACAATCCAGCGGAGCTGCCGCCACCCACGGAAATCGATCAGATCGAAGAGCCACTGATGGACATCTCGATCTTCACACCAGCGCGCTACATCGGCACGTTGATGGATCTGGTGCAGACGCGGCATGGTGTTTTCAAAGATATGAAGTACATCGAAGAGGATCGCGTCCATCTCACGTATCTAATCCCCCTGAGCGATCTGATTATCGATTTCTACGACCAGCTCAAATCGCGTACGCAGGGCTACGCCTCGCTCGATTACAGCTTTGCCCGCTATGAAGCTGCCGATCTGGTGAAGCTCGATATTCTGGTGAACGGCCAGCCAGTGGACGCGCTCTCGCTGATTGCGCACAAGGATGAGGCGGCCCCGCGAGGACGCATGCTGGTGGATCGCCTGAAAGAGTTGATCCCGCGCCAGTTGTTCGAGGTGCCAATTCAGGCGGCGGTGGGCAGCAAGGTCATCGCCCGCGAGAATGTGAAGGCGCTGCGCAAAAACGTGCTGGCGAAGTGCTACGGCGGCGACATCACCCGTAAACGCAAGCTGCTGGAGAAGCAGAAAGAGGGCAAGAAGCGCATGAAGCGCGTGGGCAATGTCGAGATACCGCAAGAAGCGTTCATGGCAGTGCTGACGCTGAATGACGACAACTGATGCGCGGGCAGCGAGTCATACCATGGTCGGCACAGGTGTTGTCTTAAGGCAGCGACCGTCGCCTTCAGTCCACGACGAATGGACTAGGGGCGCGGGAAATTCGCCGCGGCATTCATGCTGCGGCCAGCCGCCGTACACGAGAGCGTCCTAGACGGAATTCGTATCAAGTACGCGGCTCAAGTACGCGGCGGGCATCTCACCCGGAAAACAGAAAGAGGACTGATCGTCCAACCAGTCCTCATTATCTTCTATAATATCCAGTGGGCGCTGGTGCATTCGGCACGCGTCAAGACGCTTATGGCTTTCTGCATTCAGCGCCACAGTGCGGATCTACCGTTTAGCCTGCGAGCAACCCGCGCAGCACCTTCGCTACTCCACGCCCTGGGTGTACATAATATATGTTACACGGGCTTATCGGGTTTTGAATCAGACCTCGGTAGACCCTGCATGCCCGCCCGTTGGACGGGCGATCTTAGTCAACTTGATACACCATATACAGTACACGGATCGGCTTTTTCATGGGGAACATAGTTCAGTCTCCTTCGCTAGTTCCTCAAGCCACTGGATTGAAGTCGTTCGTCTTCAATCCCCCTCTCGGAGGTACTTCTGGTATACCACGACCCTGTGTATATGTCAACCCTTAGACAAGACGACGGGCGCCCAATCTACACCACCTTATGCGGATGTGAGCTCACTCTCTGCTGAGCGTCAAACACCCAAAATTTCAGGGCTTATCGGGCATCACATGTGTCCTGAACTCCCCAGAAAATGCCCAAAAAGTGGCCTTGGTGACCAATGATTGTGCGTGATCTGTGACGCGCATCAGCATGATGCTTCACCGGTCGTCGATTCGCGCTTCCGCAGCGGAATTTCCCGTAGGAACAGTGTGGCGACGAATCCCGCCACAATCAGCAGCGTGCCGATCACGAAACTCTGCGTCGTCGCGTCTGCCAGACTCAGTCGTATCGTCGCCATGAGCTGCCGGAAGAGCGTCTCACCCGCCGGGCCAAACGCCGCGAAGCCATGATGGACGCGCGCCACCGCTTCGGCGGAGAGCAGCACCTGCGGATTTTCGAGCTTTGCCAGTTGTGCCGGGAGGATCGCCTGTCGCAGGGTTGCTGGCAGATGCCGCTGGACTTGGTCAGCAAAGCGATTGGTCATCGCCGAGCCGAGTATCGCCAGGCCCATCGTGCCCCCAATCTCGCGAAAGAACGCGAGCGCCCCTGTCACCTGGCCGATCCGGCTCGCGGGGAAGGCGTTCTGCACGATCGTGTTGAAGAGTGTCATCGAGACGCCGACGCCCAGGCCGAGCACGAACACATTGCGGATGACATCGTCCAAGGTGGTATGTAGCCCCATGCGAGAGAGCAGAAACATGCCACAAGCGGCAACGGCAAACCCTATCAACGCCAGCGCCTTGTAGCGACCAGTGCGCGCGAGCAGCAAGCCACCGCTCACGCTGCTGAGAATCACGCCGACCATGATCGGTGTCAGCACCACGCCCGCGTTCGTCGCCGACTGGCCGATAACTCCTTGCACGAAAAGCGGCAGAAAATAGAGCGAGCCTAACAGCGCCGCCCCTACGACAAACGTCGCGATCACCGAAACCGTGAAAATGCTTGTGCGGAACAGGTTGGGCGTAAGGATTGGCTCGGCTGCGCGCTGCTCCACCAGCACGAAAATGATCGCCATCACCCCGGCGGCCACCAGCAGGCCGATGATGACCGGCGAGGCCCAGGGATACCGTGTGCCAGCCCACGAGAATGCCAGCAGCAGGGGTGTTGTCGTCGCGGCAAGCGTCAGAACGCCGAGATAGTCGATCCTGTGCCGCTGCGGCGCAACCTGCTGCCGCAGGGTAAAGAGCGTAATGGCGAAGGCCAGCAGGCCAATGGGCATGTTGATGTAGAATATCCAGCGCCAGCCCCATGTGTCGGTAATCCAGCCGCCGACGGGCGGGCCAAGAATCGATGCGATGCCCCAGACGCTGACAGTGACCCCCTGCCACTTGCCACGCTCAGCCGGGGGAAATAGATCGCCGATGATCGAGGAGACGATGGGCATAATCGCTCCACCACCTAGTCCTTGCAGCGCCCTGAAGACGATCAACTGCTCCATGCTCTGGCTGGTGCCCGCCAGCGCCGACCCGGCGAGAAAGACGACCATGCCGCCGAGAAAGAAGTAGCGCCGACCATACATATCGGACAGCTTGCCATAGATTGGCATCGTCACGGTTGCGGTCAGCAAGTAGGCGGTGGCGATCCAAGCGTAATTGGAGAATCCGTTGAGATCGGCAAGAATACGCGGCGCGGCGGTGCCGACAATGGTCTGGTCCAGCGCGGTCAGCAGTTGACCCAGCTCGATGCCGATCAGCAGCAGCACAAGACGCCAGACCCTGCCTCGCAGTGGTGAGTTGGGCGCCAGTGATGTTTCGTCGTGTGTGTCGTTTTGTGTGGTTGGCTCAGTCTTCATGCTTGGACTCCCCTGGTTCCTTCGCAGCTATCGGTTGGGCGGGTCGCAGGAATCGCAAGGCATCGTCGACGCTGGGGAAATAGGCTTCGTCGTAGAACTCGTACGACAGGTTGAGCGCCATCCCTTGAATGAAGGCGTTGAGCAGATAGGCCAGCGTGTGGGGATTGCCCGCGACGACCTCGCCAGCTTCCTGTCCCTCATGGATGAGGTTGGAGATGTTGACCCAGACGCGCTCGCCGATATCACTTACCATCTTACGAACTGCTGAGGATGGCGAGTCGCTGAGCTGAGCCTGCATGATGATGCGAAAGTATTCGGGTCGGGTGCGCAGGCCATCCATCATCTCGGCGCAGACGAAGCGCAATCGGCCCCATGGTGTGCCAGGCAGCGTCTGCGCGGTCTCTGTCAGCGCAAGGCCTCCGTGGAGCGCGCGCTCGACCAGGGTGATGAAGAGTTCCTCCTTGTCGTGAAAGTAATGATAGATCAGGCCATAGCTGAGGTCACACGCCGCGGCAATATCGCTAATCATCGTGGCCGACAACCCTTTTTCAGCAAATATTTTGACGGCCGCATCCATGATCTGCCGACGGCGTTCATCCTTGATTTGCTGGTTCTGCTGCTTCGAGCGTGGCATGCTAAATACCCCCGCATTAGTTGATTGACGGATTTGTCAATCAATATATAATC
>DAHUXT010000261.1 GCA_027307065.1 Ktedonobacteria bacterium | reverse complement strand
CGCCGCGCCAAGAAGGGGGAAGCCGCCATGCTGGTAGATGGTTGCCTTGCCTGTGATGTGCTCGCCGGAAAAGTCACGCCCCCTGGCGGCGTCATCTATGACGACCAGTTTTGGCGCGTCGACCACTCGACCAGTCCCGTCGTGCTGCCCGGATTCCTCATCCTCAAGCCGCGCCGCCATGTGGAGCACATCGCCCTGCTGACCGCCGAAGAGATGGCTGCTTTTGGGCCGCTGCTCCGCAACACCTGCCGGGCGCTGGCGCATGTGCTGCACCCCGCCAAGATCTATGCGTCTTCGTTTGGCGAAGCCGTCAGCCACGTGCATTTCTACATTCTGCCGCGCTATCCCCGCACGCCGGAGATGCCCGCCAACGGCATCGAGGTGCTCAACCGGTTGTTCAGCGAGAAGCCCTGGGCTGGCTCCGACGTGGAGGCCGCCACCGTTGCCGATCAGGTTCGGCCCATTCTCACGGAGATGATGCGCCAGGATGTCGTGCAGGGCATGGAGCGATCCTAACCGTCGCGTGCATTGCCACCTGACCGTGGCTGCTAGCCTCGCTGCCTGTCCGGTAAAATGGCGGCAGTTCGCGCGTCAAGACTTCGTCGAGACGATCCGAAACGATCGACGAGATCCTTGCGGAGGGAGCGCCCGTGTGAGCGACCATCCAGGACATGGCGATCAACGTGCCGACGACGAGGCGCAACGGGCACAGCGCCGCGATGCCATCAGGAGCCTTGCGTGGGATGCCGCGGGCGACCCCCCACATATCCCCTCCAGCACTGTGACGTCACCGCCGTCTCAGACTCCCGCGCGGCGGAATGCGCGTCGCGTTGCGCTGGTCGTGCTGCTCGTCCTCATAGTCGTCGTGGTGGCCACCGGAACATTCGCATTCATCCGCAACTTCCCATCCTTCGATCTCACCGCACAGCGAACGGCTGGCCCATCCGCCACCGGCGTCCCCCTCTGCGCGCGGCAGTCACTTGCTGACACCGTAGGCGCTACCAGCGCGACGCCCGCCACAGCGGCAAACATCCGCGTGAGCGACGATGCCTACCGGGCGCACAGCGAGCCGATGCTGGCGATCAATCCCGCGAACCCACTGAATCTGCTCGGTGGATCGAAGTTCTTTACCGATCCGGCACACTATCGCTTCCAGATCGGCACGTATGTCTCGTTCGACGGCGGCTGCTCCTGGCAGGATAATGGCGTGCTGCCGGGGTTCGCGCCCAGCGAGCTAACGTCGGACGTCAGCATGGCGTTTGGACCGAATAATCGCGCGTACGTTGCCGTGCTTTATACCAACAATGCGCGGGATAGTGGCATCGCCGTATTGACCTCGACTGACGGCGGCAAAACCTTCGGGCAGCCGGTGCGCGTCTATGATGATGCCAGTGGCGCGGTCTTCAGCGATAAGCCGTGGCTCACCGTGGATATGACCAACGGCCCGACTCGTGGCTCTATCTACGTCGTCTGGTCGTATGACTATGGCGGCTCATGTGGCTACGACAATGCCTGCAAACAGGGACTTGGCTTTGTCCGTTCCACCGATGGCGGCACGAGCTTTTCAGCCATGCGGCAGATCGAGGGGCAGGCGCCATTTTGCACCAATCCCGCGAAGGGACGCGCGCCCGACTCGCGACTCTGCGATGCCATCCTGGGAGCAATTCCGGCAGTGCTGCCTGATGGAACGCTGGCGGTCGGCTTCGACTACTTCGATCTCATGAGCACGGGCACCATCCCCACGCGGCTCGCCGTCGTCACCTCGCATGATGGCGGCGTCAGATGGTCACCACCTGTGTCGATCGCTACCGCCTCAGATATTCTCGGCACCTTCCCGCCTGATCACTACCGCAACTTTTCGCTGCCCGCCTTTGCCGCCGGGCCAACGCAAGGAACGCTTTACATCGCCTGGTCCGATAAAACCTTTGGAGATGCCGACATCCTGTTCACGTCGTCGCGCGATGGCGGTGTCACGTGGTCGAAGCCACTACGAGTCAACGACGATGCCAGACACAACGGCGCCAACCAGTTTCAGCCGCAGCTTGCCGTCGCGCCCAATGGGGTCGTGACCGTCTCGTTCTTCGATACCCGCAACGATTCCCACCACCATCTCATCGACGTCTATCTGGCGCAATCCACTGATGGCGGCGCGACCTTTCGGCAGAATGTCCGTGTCACCTCGCAGAGTTGGGACCCATCGGTTGACGCACCGGTAGATGGCGGCGGACTGCAATTCATTGGCGATTATCAGGGGTTGGCGGTTGATAATGCGTTCGCATACCCGTTCTGGAACGACACCCGCACCGGCAGTCAGGAAATCTTCACCGCGCCCGTACCCAGCGCGCAGCCCTAGCCATTGATATTGACGCGCTGCCTACGCGACTGCTATGCTGGCCGCATATGAACGCATGGGGGAGATGACAATGCACGGGCACGCGCGACCCATCGAGAACGGTTCCAGTGTGAACCAGCAGCAGCCGAACACCGCGTTCGGCTAGTCGCGCATGCCAGCAATCACATGACCCATTGCGCCCGCCGGACAGACAGACAGGTTCGGTGGGCGCACTGTTTTCCTCCTGTCTGTCGCAGACATCGCAGACATCGCAGACATGTACGCAGACATGCGAGGAGGAGACCGATGGATTTTTCAGCGTTCGCCTGGCTGGCGAAGGGGCTGCTGCTCGGGTTCGCCATCGCCGCGCCAGTGGGGCCAATCGGGGTGTTGTGCATCCGCCGGTCGCTCACGGAGGGCTGGCTGACGGGCTTTCTCACCGGGATGGGCGCGGCAACCGCCGACGGCTTCTATGGCGGGGTGGCCGCCTTCGGGTTAACGGCGATTTCGAGCGCGCTGGTGGCGGAGCAAGGCATCATTCGGGTCGTGGGCGGCGTGCTGCTCTGCTATCTTGGGCTACGCACATTGCGGGCGAAACCAGCGATTGAGGCGATCCGTGCGGTTGAGACGGCGACGCGGCGGCGTAGCGGATTGCTCGGCGCGTACACATCGACGGTCGGCCTGACCCTGACGAACCCTGCCACCATCCTCTCGTTCGCAGCGGTCTTCGCCGGGCTTGGATTCGCCAGAGCGGCGAGTAGCTCCTTCGCGGCTCCGGCATTGCTGACGGCGGGCGTATTCCTCGGATCGGCATGCTGGTGGCTGCTGCTCAGCGGCGGGGTCAGCATGCTGCGCAGCCGACTCAGGCCGGGTGCCCTCCGCTGGGTGAACTATCTCTCAGGCGTGCTGTTGCTGGCGTTCGGCG
Source organism: Ktedonobacteria bacterium (assembly GCA_027307065.1). Lineage (GTDB taxonomy): Bacteria > Chloroflexota > Ktedonobacteria > Ktedonobacterales > JADMIN01 > DAHUXT01. The sequence continues at coordinate 1,791 of DAHUXT010000261.1, read as the reverse complement.
TGGCGGCGCTGATCAGCGGCATCACCACTCACCGCTGATGCTACATTCCACGCGTGATGCCAGGTTTGTCCGCAGCGAGCCATCTGAGCGTAACGGCAGCGGACCCACAAAGCTGGTGGCAGATCTGGTGGCAGAGTGCGGGTATGATAGTGGCGAGTTTCGCCAGGCGCTACGGCATCGTGGTGTCAGGAGGTGCATTCCGCCCAAGCGACGCCGGCAAAGTGAGACGGCCAAGCGGGACGCACGGCCTAGATGGAGATGGAGGTCCGCCAGCGCTTTGTGCCGTCCGTGACGCGCAGCGCCAGCACGTGGGGGCGGTATGCCGTTGAAATCGCAAGTCGCCTGGGTGCCTTCCTGCGCCAGATACACCATTCCTGCCGCGATTGCGGCGGAATCCACGAGCGCAGAATCCTCATTATTGGGGATGTGCGCCACCCACAGGTTCTGGCCGTCAGCCACGCGCCAGGCCTCAACCCTGTTTGGGGCGACCAATAGCACGATCCCCGTCCCCTGATCTACCGCTGGAGTCGAAAGGTCCGGCTGTGTGCCTGCCGAGTTGAAGATGCCATTGTCCAGCGGAGCGCGCCACAACTCTCGTCCCGTCGCCGCATCCAGGACGTACAATCCGAAATCCAATGAAGCCAGGTAGACGCGGCCACCTTCGACCACCAGCGGCGCGAGCGGCCCGCTGATAAACGCGTCTCCATCATGGGTCGGATAGCGCCACAACTGCGCTCCGGTCGCGGCGTTCAGCGCCTTCACAAAATTCCCCCGGGATGCGACGTATATTGTCTGACCTTGAAGGACTACAGTCGGCATTGAATTCATCAACATACTCGAACCTGGAGGGGCGTGCCAGCGGATCGTCCCTGTTTCGGCGTCAAGGGCGAACACGGCACCAAATGAATCGGCCACGCAGACGGTATTCGCCGCCACAACCGGCACCGAGTAGCTCGCTACCGGTGCATCCGGGAGATGCCACCGCACCGAGCCGTCCGAGGCACGCAGCGCGTAGACCGCGCTCCCGGCGCTAACATAGACGGTGCTCCCAGCCACCACGGGTAGCGGCAGTTCAGCGAAGAGCGTGGGATTGGTCGGCGGAGCAATCTCAACCTCGGGCGCGACATGCGCGACCCACAGCGATCGCCCATCGCGTTCGTCCCACGCGGCGATGGTGCCGTATCCCGTGGCGGCATAGATCACCCCATCTGCGACTACTGGCGGGAAGGGGAGCCCGTACGCGGAGTGCACGATCCCCGTCAGCGGCTGCGAATGCCACAGCATCCTGCCGTCGCTCGTCCGCAACGCCATAAACAGCGCGGCCCCCATGGTTTCGATCACCGTTTGGCCGTTCACGACCGGTGCGACCGGTTCGCGCGTGTTGCTCGCTTCGTCGATCAGTCCGTGCGGTCCATCGTAGGGATTCTCCGCGTTCTGCCATAGTACCCTGCCATCGCTCGCCCGCATCGCATAGCGATTGTCACCAACAGCACCGTACACCACGCCATGTACTACGGTCAGCACGGCGTGCGGGGGCGGTGCAATATAGGCACCGCACGGCCCACAGCCAGCCAGCGCCGGAGTGAACAGCGCGAGCAGCAATGCACATAGCGCCACGATCTTGACCTGGCTGGCGTGCGCCCGCATGTCTTTGTCCATTCAACTCCGGCTACGGGACTAGCAGGCCCGCTCTCCGCGACCGCCTGCATCGCCGTCTGCTGCATCATACGCCGCACGCCCGCATGCAGGCAAGCGCGATCACCACCCACTCGGCCTCCGTCGGGCCGCGTC
>DAHUXT010000260.1 GCA_027307065.1 Ktedonobacteria bacterium | reverse complement strand
GATATTGAAAGACCACAACGTCACCGCGCTGAGGTGAATGCAGATAGTAGGCTGCCTTATCGACGAGGATGTATTCATTGGTATAGAGAGTGCGTTGCATGCTCGGCCCATCGACGCGATAATTTTGCACGAGCAGACGCACAACGCTGAAGAACAGGAGCGTAAGTATAGCGACTTCAAGTACCTCGCGGAGCAACCTGGCGCCGGTGTGTTCGCCCTGCTCGTCCTCGTACGCATAGTCCTCTTGCCGACTCATCGTATCTCCGTCGCTAGTGGCTTCACACGGCCGCCTATCTATCAGGCGGCATAATTTCATCGCACGCATATGTTGTGCCAGTGCCGTGCCGGCGCAATTCGTGCGCGATGTACCATGGACGTAGGCTTAGACACTGCGCTGGCCCAATTCATCTTACATGGGATATACGTTCAGATGCAACGCAAGGGTGCGGATCATCCTCTGGCCTGTGGGACAGATCACTACCGGGCACGATGGTGCAGCGATGCTGATGCATCATACCAGCGACCTACCGACGGTGTTGCTATGTATGAGTGACGAGATCATCCGAGGCAGGTGTTCGCCTCGAACGTCCACGAAGGTCCATGTGCGTTGTTCTGGCCGGTGGCCAATGATAGAATGGCCTGAGTGTACGGCTGGACGCGGCAATCAATGGCGATTTGGGAAGGCGGGAATCGTGGATTCACAGCACAATTGGCGCAGGCGCCAGATGGCCGACGAACATGCTGGGGGCGCCGCGCCGCATCCACCCGCGGTGGGCGGCCCGTCTGGTCCGGCGGGGAGTCACGGCCCGAACGACCACAGCGACGGCGACCGAGATGTCAATCCGCCATGGGAGCGCGAAAGTGGCCTGTATCCAGTTGCGAAGCCATCCTCGCGCCCGTCGGACGATCAGAACTCCCTCTGGGATCTGGAGTCTGTGATCGAGCGGTCGTATCCGGGCACCAGCATCGAGACGCTGATGAATACTGGCACTGGCAAAGTGCCTGCCATGGTGCCGCTCCGGACTGGCAAATCCGCCTGGAATGCCGGAGTGAGCGCGCCCGCGAGTGCGGTTCCTATCCCTGAGATTGCCGATGTGCCCGGCGAGATAGAGATTGACGACCAGCCGTCAGTTCAGATGCGCGCGCTACGCTCTGGCAATCTCGCCCGCGCGACCTTGATCGTCACTGGTGCGCTGATGCTGAGCCGTGTGCTGGGACTCGTGCGCACATCGCTCTTCGCCAGTGTCTTTGGCTCCAAGGCCGACGCCCTCAACGCCGACGCCTTCACCAATGCGTTCGCCTTTCCCGATATGCTCTTCAGCATCGTCGCGGGTGGCGCGCTCGCCTCAGCGTTTATTCCCGTGTTCACCAGCTATCTCGTCGAGAAGCGCGACCGCAAAGCCGCGTGGCATATCGCGAGCTCGGCACTCAACATCATCATGTTGCTGCTTGTGCTCTTCGCCATCCTTGGCATCATCTTCACGCCGGAATTTCTCACGCTGACGCTGCCCACCGTCATGCACAACCACAACAGCGAGCCGGAAACGCTTGTCGCGCTGACACGCATCATGCTGCTCCAGCCGATCTTTCTTGGCGGCGCCACGATCACTATCGCCATTATGCAGGCGCGCCAGTCGTTTGTGCTGCCCGCCATTGGCCAGGTCATCTATACCGCGAGCCTGATCGGGGGCATCCTCGCCACCAAATTCGACAATACGACCCACATCTTCGGCGGCAATCTTGGCATTGCCGGGCCAGCGTGGGGCGTGGTCGCGGGCGCGCTGCTGCAATTTCTGATTCAGATACCGGGCCTCTTTGGCGCCAAAATGCAATACTCTTTCAGCTTCGATTTCTTCCACCCCGGCATTCGCGAGATGTTCCGGCTGATGGCGCCGCGGCTGCTGAATGCCGTCATTCTCTATGTCTCGGTCTTTGTCAACCGCAATCTGATCGATACGGTGGGCATCAAGGGCGCGACGTACGGTTACGTGACGGCGTTCACGCTGATCATGCTGCCAAACGGCATCTTCGGCATGGCGGTCTCACAGGCAGCGTTTCCGACGCTGGCGGCGCTGGTAGCCTCGGGCGAGTGGGCGCGGCTGCGCGATACAATCACGCGGACGGTGCGTGGTATCATCTTTCTCGCGGTGCCGTCGGCCTTTGGCATGATGATCCTGGCGGAGCCGATATGCCGGGTCATTCTCGGCCATGGCGACTTCTCGCTCGATCAGCTTCCCTATTTCGTCGGGCCGCTCATCTACTTTGGCATCGGCCTGACTGGCCTCTCGCTGGTGGAGATTCTCACCCGCAGCTTCTACGCGCTGCAAGATACGCGCACGCCGACACAGGTGAGTATCTACCAGTTCATGTTCAGCATCGGCCTGAGTGTCGTGCTGCTCGGGCCGATGGGCGCGAATGGTCTGGCGCTGGCATCGTCGCTGGCGTGGATTGGCGAGGCGCTGGTGCTGTTGCTGCTGCTGCGACCGCGGCTCGCTGGCCTCGACCTGCGAAGCATTGGCATCTATCTGGTCAACGTCCTCGGCGCGAGTGTGGTGACCGCGCTGACGGCGCTCTTCATCTATCGTCTCGGCGAGTTAGTGCTGCCCACCAGCGTGACACGTCCCGGCCTGACGGCGGTGTACATCATCATCAGGCTGGCAGTGGCCATCGTCATCGCGACGGGCGTATACTTCGGTATCTCGCGCTTCCTGGGGATTGACGACGTGATGCCGCTCAACCGCATCTTCCGCCGCATCTTCCGTCGCTAAGCGCGGTCAAACATCGCACGCAACTACGTCATGGAATATCGCGAAAAAAGAGGCCGCCCGTGATAGGCAACCCACGCCAGAGTCCCTACTACCCTGGCATGAATAACCGCTATACTGGCTCGGTGGGTCAGCTCATCCTCCGTAGCATCAACTGGGCCATCGTCGCCGGACTCTTACTGGTCTTTGGCTTCTTTGGCTGGATTCTTTGGCAGAATCAGCCGAGCACGGTGGCGCTTGGCACGGTCGGTTTCGTATTGGTCGGCTGGATCTTCAGCCTCTGTCTCCATGAGTTCGGCCACGCGGTGACAGCGGTGCTCGGCGGCGACACGAGTCCAGGCACAATTCGCTACCTGAGCTTCAACCCGTTGCACTATGTGAATCCGCTGCTCAGCATCATCATGCCAGTTGTCTTTGTCTTGCTCGGCGGCATCGCGCTCCCCGGTGGCGCGGTCTATCTGCGTCGCGACCTCGTCCGCAACCGCGCCTGGCAGAGCGCCATCTCGCTCGCGGGACCTTTTGGTAACCTGCTCTTTTTGCTGGGCCTGGCGCTCGTGATGCGCACGAATCTGCTCAATGGGCATGAGTCGCTCCAATTCGCTGTAGCCCTGCTGGCCTTCTTTCAGGTGATGGCTATCGTGCTCAACCTGCTGCCGATTCCGCCGCTCGACGGGTTCGGCGTGATCTCGCCCTGGCTGCCACGCGAATTTGCCCAGACGGCGATGTCCCTCGGCATGTACTCGTTCATACTGCTCTTCGTGCTGCTCTGGTACGTGCCAATCGCGAACACGATGCTCTTTGGCGCAGTCGATGGCATATTGCTGGCGGTGGGCATCGATCCAGGGCTTGCGCAAGTGGGTTACTACAACCTCTTCTTCTGGCGCCACTAGGTCCGCCCTGGTTCGCCGCGCGTTGGCGTTTCACGTGAAACGTCTGCATCTCACCGTGCATTCAGAATCTGCCGAACCCCTCCTGGCTGGCATGCTTCATGTACACTGCGAAGGGAGAACACTTTCTCTCGTGTGCCGAAGTCGCCACCCAGGAGGTCCATCTATGACCGATACGCCCGACGCCGCCTCACACTTCGCCCCAGACGCCAGCATGCCGCCGACACGTAGACGCTCACGGCGACTGCCACATCGCGGGCGACCCGAGCCACTACGCTCCGCGAGCAGAGTGCTACGAGTGATTGGTCCGGGGCTGATCACAGGCGCGTCCGACGATGATCCTTCAGGTATCGGCACGTACTCGCAGGTAGGCGCGGCATTTGGGGTTGGCTTCCTGTGGATGGCGCTCTATATTCTGCCGCTGGTGATCTGCGTGCAGGAAATGTGCGGGCGAATTGGCCTGGTGACAGGGCGCGGCATCGCCGGAAATGTCCGTCGGCACTACAACCGTTGGTTGCTCTACGGCGCGGTGCTGCTGCTGTTCATTGCCAACACGATCAACGTCGGCGCCGATCTGGGCGCGATGGCGGCATCGGTTCGGCTGCTCACACCCGGCGTTCCCTTCGGCATCATCCTCATCATTTTCGCGCTGGGCATCCTGTTGCTCGAGATCTTCATTCCCTATCGCTACTATGCGCGGGTTCTCAAGGTGTTGACCCTCTCGCTGGTGGCGTACCTGGTAGCGGGTATCTTGATTCGCCCTGACTGGCTGGCGCTGCTGCGCGCCACGGTTGTTCCGTCGATGCAACTCACGCCAGAGTTTCTGGCGCTAGCCATCGCCGTCCTGGGCACCACCATCAGTCCGTATCTGTTCTTCTGGCAGGCGTCTGAGGAGGTGGAGGAGGAACACGAGCGCGAAGTGCAGAAAGAACTGCACGCGGCGGCGGGCAAACCTGTGGCGCGAAAGCCCGGAGGCCATCAGGGACATCTGCATCGCGCGGTGCGTGCGCTCCGGCTGGATACCACGCTCGGCATGATCGCAGCTTCGGCGACCTTCTGGTTCATCGTGATGGCGACCGGATTGACGCTCCACACGCACGGAATTCGCACCATCGCGACGGCGGCCGAGGCGGCGCAGGCATTGCGCCCGCTCGCGGGTGATCTGGCTGGCCTTGTCTTCGCCATTGGCATCATTGGCACTGGCCTGCTGGCGATTCCTGTGCTTGCGGGTTCCGCCGCCTATGGCATCGCCGAAACGTTTGGCTGGCGCGAAGGACTCTCCGAGCAGGTTGGCCACGCGCGTGGATTTTACACTGTAATCGCCGCCGCGACGTTGATCGGCTCGGTCTCCTTCCTGCCGGGCGGCCTCGGTGCGGCGGAGATCGGCATGACGGCGATGCTCCTCGCCCTC
>DAHUXT010000025.1 GCA_027307065.1 Ktedonobacteria bacterium | reverse complement strand
GCTGGCGGTTCTGCCGCTGGGGCAGGCGGCGATATTGCCCCGGCAACCCACTCATCCTCAACGGGAGGCGTCTGCTGTGGCGGCGGTAGGGTTGCCTCTTCACGGAGTGTGTCCCCGAAGATCATGCCCGCCAATTGCTGCGGAGAGAGATGCTGCGCGTCGACGCTCAACAGCGCTCGCAGATGCTCGGGCAATGCAACGGCGCGCACAATGACGACTATCACCCGCCTGTCGTTGTGTCCAGCGAAACCATCGAGCAAGCGGCGGATTCCCGGCGAGTCCAAGGCTTGTGGCGACGCCAGCACCAACACATCGCTATAGTTTTCAAGGCTGGGAGCATCGAGGGTAAAGGCGCTGACATTGTCGCGCGCGTCGAACTCGGCCTGGTCATCACGAGCACGTAAGGACTGAATGAGCGCGTCGGCATAGGACTTGTCGCGGCTATCATAGAGCACCAGAATGCGCGCCATGCGGCTCTCCCTCCAGGTACTTGCACAGATGCAAGCGCTTCTCCTAGACAAGCATGCAATCAACTGCAACGCGTGTCAAGGATGGAGGGGGATATCTTCAATTGTGGCACCGAGGGCGGCGGCCACAGGCACGGCTACACGGGCGGCGGACGGCGGCGCGCGCGGCCGCTACGCAGCGATGGCGTGGGACGGCTGGGGCTACCAGGGCTACCGCTGCTGGCGCGTGCCTGATCAGCATTCCTCTCGGGCAGTGGAGGTTGCTCGCCGCTGACGTGTGATTTGCTGTTTGGACGGCTGCGCGACGGTATGCGCGGAATCATCATCCGGGCGACGTTGCCGATTGCCCCGGATGGGTGCGATTCGCGGCCCACTGCTGTCTGCGGACTGGACGCTGGCCAGCCTTCCGACCAGCGAATAGCGGGCAGCAGCACGGTGAATGTGCTTCCCTGGCCGGGCTGGCTGAAGACCGAGATTTCGCCTCCGTGCGCCTCGGCAATCCACTTGCCGATCGACAGGCCGAGACCGCTGCCCTGTTGGTCGCGCGCGCGCGCCTGGTCGGCGCGGTAGAAGCGCTCGAAGATATGCGGACGCGCCTCCGGTGGGATGCCAATGCCGGTATCGTTGACACTAAACGCCGCCATCTTGCCATTGCGGCTCACGCCGATGCGCACCTTGCCACCAGCGGGCGTGTACTTGATGGCGTTATCGATCAGAATCAGCGCCAGTTGGCGCAGTTGTCCCGGGTCGCCCTGCACCGTCACTGGCTCCAGATTCAGCACTGAGAAATGAATGTTCTTGTGGCGCACCTGAGCGATAGCAGCGCCCTGGCGGAAGACTTCCATGGCCAGTTGATCCAGCTCTATTGGCTCGCGGCGTCCGCGCAGTTGGTCGTCGAGCCATGCCTCGCGTAGGCCATACTTGCCGCCATTGGCCGCGTCGACGCGTGCGAGCAGCAGCAGATCGTTTACCAGCGTCGCCATGCGCTCCGCCTCGCCGTAGCCTTCGTCGATCATCTCCTGGCGTTCCTCGGCGGGCAGATCGGGCGCTTTGCGTAGAAAATCGAAGGTTGTCTTGATGGTGGTCAGCGGCGCGCGCAGTTCATGTGACGCGTCGGCCACGAAACGGCGCTGCGCAGTCGAGACCCGTTCGAGCGCTTCCAGCATATCATTGAAGGTAGCGACCAATTCGCCCACCTCGTCGCGTGGGCCAGAGTAATTGACGCGTGTACCCATTCCCAGGCTGGCCCGGTGCGCGCTGGCGGCGATCGTCCGCGCGGCGCGTGTCACGGCTGGAATCGGACGCAATCCACTCTCCGCGATGAGCCAGCCACCGAGCGATGCGAAGAGAATCGCGAGCAGACTGCCGATGATCAGTAGACGGCTCAGGGTGCTGAGCGCGCCATTGACGTCGTCGAGCGGCTTCGCCACCAGCACCACGCCGATAATCTCTTGAGAGGCGTCATTCGCCGAGATGGTGGCGGTGGGCGCCACGGTGCCCGTTGGGCTGGCCGCGTTCGTGCCACTAGCCTCGGGCGACGTCGCGCTTTCGGCCGAGACGGTGATCGGCTGGACGTAGATGGCCAGCAGCGAGGGCGTGTTGCCAGTGGTGGGCGCAGCGTTCGCCGTATACATGCCTGCCGTGCCATGCAGCGCTTGAGCGATCACGGCGTCATTCAGGGGCAGGCTCACGTTGTTCAGCGCGGGCGCGGTGTACTTTGGCCGCCCCTTGACGTCGAGCACCTCAAATCCAAGATCGATGCGCCCCAGCACGTCTGGCACTTTGATGCTCAGCTTCTTCTGAATGTTCTGCGAGGTCCTGGGGTCTACGGTTGGGATGGGCGTCGGCACAGCGACGGTGGCATTGGGTGTAGGTCCCGGCGCGACCGTCGACGTTGGAGACGCGCTGGCGCCTGGCGAAGCGGTGGCAGAAGCGGAGACCGTGGCAGACGGTGTGGAAGTTGCTGGCTGGCCTACGGCGTCTTGCGCGCCCTGGAGCGCGCTCGCGATGTAGACAGCGCGGTTCTTGATTTCTTCATTGACACTGGTCTGCAATTGGTTCTGCGCCACCGTATAGACGATCACGCTGAACAGCACCAGCGTCACCGCCAGGAGGGTTGCATACCACATTGATAGGCGCTGGCGGATCGAGAGGCGGGCGAGCAATTGCTGGCGTATCCGCGTCAGGAAGTCGCCCTGCGATGGCGTATGGCCGTTTTGGCTGTTCTTGTCATCAGGAGCAGCTGAGTCCACAGGTCACCTCCCGAAGATCCGCGCCGGCAGAGAAGTCCAACGGCGTGGCTATGTGGGAAAACGCTGCTACACCGCAGGCATCGGACCGCTCTGCGAATCTGGCTTCTCGCGCAGCACATACCCCGCCCCGCGCACGGTGTGGATCAGCCGTGGCTCATCCTCCGCCTCCAGCTTGGTGCGCAGATAGCCAATGTACACTTCCAGTACGTTCGATTCGCCCTCGAAGTCGTAGCCCCAGACGCGCTCCATAATGATATCGCGGGTGAGCACCTGGCGTGGGCGACGCATGAAGAGTGCCAATAGCTCATATTCCGTCGTGGATAGCTCGATATGCCGCTTCCCGCGATGAGCGACGCGTGTGCCTGTATCCAGTTCCAGATCGGCGAAACGCAATACCTCCGTCTGCTCTGGGTTTCGCCGCCGTAGCAGCGCCCGCACGCGTGCCTGGAACTCCGAGAGGTCAACCGGCTTGACGAGATAGTCATCCGCGCCCATGTCGAGACCCGCGACCCGGTCCGCGATGGCATCTTTCGCGGTCAGCATCAGGATCGGCACCTGGTTGCCAGACTTGCGCAGCCGGTCACAGACTTCCAGGCCGCTCATGCCGGGCAACATGATATCGAGAATCACCACATCGGGCGGATGCTCGATGCTCTTTTGGAGGGCATCGTTTCCATTGTGCGCGACATCCACCGAATATCCATCGTAGACGAGCGCCCGACGCAGCACCTGGCTGATGTGTCGGTCGTCGTCTACGAGTAGCACATGCGCCTTCATGAGCAATCTCCCCCACTGCGCGCGTGATAACATACCTGTACGTGCACACCAACGAGCGCAATGCTCTCATCAATCCCTGACGAGAATCTTGTGTCTATTGTATGCCATTGTCCCACATGAGTTGGGCCATTCGCTCAGAATCAGGCTAATCGTCATGTCGGTATCGACGTGAAATCGCCCCGCCTCGCTGCCATCTTGCCACGCTGGCCTCTCAGGCTCGTCTCAGTTTCGACTCACCTCCGTCTCACGCCAATATGGCATACTCTATGCGTATCATCGTGCGTGCTGAATGAGCCCTGACAGCGATCAGTGGTTACGGCGCGCCAGTGAGGAGGGAGCCATGACGACTGACAGTCTGCAGCTCGCAAGCCATCCGAAGGGTCGGGGGGCAGCGAGCGTGTTATGGAATGGAGATGGTTTACAGCGTGTCATGCTGGTCAGCAATCGCGGGCCGATAGACTACGTTTTTGATGAAGATGAGATGCCGATTGCGCAGCGTGGTGCGGGTGGTGTGGTCAGTGGAATGCTTTCCGCGATGGGACGGCGTCCAGCGACATGGATCGCGCTGGCGATGAATGACGCAGATCGCGCCGTCGCGCGCGCCAGAGGCAAGGCAATGATTCCCGATGCACCGGAGCTTGTGAATATCGCCTTGCGCCTGGTTGACGTTCCCGCTGCGACCTATGAGCGCTATTACGAAGGCATTAGCAACCGTATTCTCTGGTTTGCCCAGCACTATCTGCTGCGCCCGACCGGATCGGCTCGGTTTAGCGCGCGCACCCGCAAAGACTGGGAAACCGGCTATCGCGAAGTCAACAGAGCGATCGCCGACGTGGTTATCGAAGAATTGCAGGTCGGAGGCACCTCTACGCCGGTGCTCTTCCAGGATTATCACCTATATCTGGCCCCGGCGATGGTCCGCGAGGCCTACCCGGACGCGCTGCTCGAACATTTCGTGCATATTCCCTGGCCGGAGTCGCGCTATTGGGAATTGCTGCCGGATGACATGGTGCGCGAGATCTTCAACGGATTGGCGGCCAATGATGTCATCGGATTCCAGACCGAGCGCGACGCGCGCAACTTCCTGGAGGGAGCCGAGCGGTTCCTCGACGGAGTTGTGGTGCAGCGGTCGCTGGTGGATGGCAGTGGCATTCTGCTCTGGCAGGGTCGCCGGGTGCTGGTGCGCGCCTATCCTATCGCGGTCACCTCGCGTGAGGTGCAGCAAAGCGCCGACTCGCCCGAGGCGCTCGAGGAGATGCGCAAGTTGCGCGACGAACTTCGGCTTAGCGACGAGATGCAACTGATTGTTCGGGTGGATCGCGTTGAGCCGACCAAGAATATCGTGCGCGGCTTCCAGGCATATGCGGATCTGCTGCGCCACCACAAGGACCTGCGAGGCCGGGTCACGTTCCTGGCGCTGCTGGTGCCGTCGCGGCAAGGCATGGCGGAATACCGCCGCTACGAACGACAGGTGCGCGCCATCATCGACCGCATCAATACGCGCTACGGCACAGCGGAATGGCAGCCGGTGGTGGCGATATTTGGCAACAACCGCGCGCGGGCGCTGGCGTGCATGCGCCGCTACGATGTGTTGCTGGTCAACCCCGTCATAGATGGCATGAATCTGGTGGTGAAGGAAGGTGCGATCGTCAATCGCCGGCCGGGTGTAATTCTGCTCTCGCGTACCGCAGGCGCCTATGAGCAAATGCGCGACTACGTGATTGGCGTACCGCCGATGGATGTGCATGCGACCGCCGAGGCGCTGGCGGAGGCGCTGGCAATTCCGCGTGAGAAGCGCGCGGAGAACGCTCAGGCGCTGAAAGCGATGCTCAACGACGAGAACGCGAAACTCTGGCTCGATGCCCAGATCAGCGACCTGCGCGAACAGGCGCGGCTCGCCCGCCGCCGGGCAGAGGTTGTGGGTGCGGCACAGCGAGTCATCCCGATGGAACCAATTCCTGAGCCTGAGGCGAAGATCAAGAAGATAGTGCCGGGTCAGCGCAACGCGCTGGTCATGTAGTTGGCCCTGTAGTCTCTTCTCGCTCGAACCCCTTCCCCAACCACCGGGAGGGGGTTCTTTCGTGCATTTACAGCGCGGTGAGAATCGCGCCGAGCACGACCAGCGCTGCCCCCAGCCAGACACGGCCCGGTTTCTTTTCGCGCGCCAGCACCACGCCGAGCAGTACCGAGACCTCGCGCAGCGTCGCCACAGGTCCGGCGTTCGCCCGTTGGAATGCCAGCAGCACCAGCAGATACGCTGCCACCGAACTGACCGCGACCTGTATCCCTGGGCGCACGGCTCGACGCAGCCGCGTGAGGTCGCCGCGCATTATGCCCGCCAGCACGATACCCTGCAGCCCCAGCACCGCCCCGAGATACCCCACTGGATTCACCTGCCGGACGGCGCCAGCGTCGACCGTGGCGTAACTGGCGATGCAAACGCCCGTCAAGAGCGCGAAGAGCAGCGCCGCTCGCTGCCCGGCGTGGTGGCCCGCCGTCGCCACGCATGCCAGTCCAGCGGCCAACGCGAGCGCCCCGGTGAGTGTCCAAATGGTCGGCGGCTGAGCAAGCAGCACCCACCCAGCCAGCGTCACCAGCAGCGGCGCAGTCCCGCGCGCCAGTGGATAGACCAGCGAGAGCGCTCCCAGCCGATACGCGGTGGTCAGACAGAGCGCATAGGCGGTTTCCGCCAGCGCCGAGATCACGATCAGCGGCCAGACATGCCACGGTGGCGCGAGCACCATCGCCGGAAGCAGCGCGGCGCCTGTCACCAGTCCAGCCACTGTCGCCACTGCCAGGCGATCTTCCGTAGCGTGCAGCAACAGATTCCAGCCAGCGTGCAGCAGCGCGGCCAGCAGCACCAGGACAATCGCGAGTGGTGGCACGGCGAGACTCCGGAAGAACTCTAGGGCCGATATGCTCACCACTCTACCATGCCGCCCTGAGAGACGATGCCCCGGCGAAGGAGCACGGGCGGTCCTCTTGACGGGGCACCGTGATTGTGTTACACGTAATTTGTAACTTGTATACCTTGGCTGGAATGACGGGAGGTATGAGTATGCGGCGTACGTCGTGGGGCCGGTCGTCCGGCGGGTCCAGTATGTTCGACAAGTTGACCAAACGCGCGCGGAAGGTGCTCTCGTTGGCGCAGGAAGAGGCACAACGATTAAATCACAACTACATCGGCACGGAACACCTGCTGCTGGGGCTGGTGGCCGAAGGCGAGGGGCTCGCCGCCAAAGCGTTGCAGAATCTTGGTGTCGAGCTAGCCACCGTGCGGCGCTCGGTCGAGCACATCATCGGGCGCGGCGACCGGATCGTGCTCGGCGAGATCGGGATGACGCCACGCGCCAAAAAGGTGATCGAACTTGCGCTGGACGAGGCACATCGCTTGAACCACCATTACATTGGTACAGAACATCTCCTGCTAGGATTGATTCGTGAAGGCGAGGGAATAGCCGCGGGTGTGCTAGAAAGTCTGGAAGTCAACCTCGATCGCGCGCGGGTAGAGATTTTGAGAATGCTCAACGATGGGGCGGTTGCCTCGTCTGCCTCGTCTGCCACGGAAACGCCAGCGCCCAAGAACAACGTCATCACCTGCCGCCTGGACGATGCCGCGCTCGGCGCACTGGACGCGCTGGTGGAGGCAGGCATCCGCTCGACGCGCAGCGATGCTGCCGCCTGGCTAATCAGCGCGGGTATCGAGGCGCACCGCCCGCTCTTCGACCGCGTCAATACGACCGTCGACGAGATTCGCAAGCTCCGGCTGGAGGCGCGGGATATCGCCCGCCAGGTAGCGCGTGACGCTCAGGACGGCCCGCCGAGTGGCGATACGCCGCCGCATCGTGAGGATGAGGACCGTGACGAGCCGGGCGAGGGAGATATTCCAGACCCCGAAGATCCGGAAGACCTGGACGAACTGGGCAATCTTGACGAGCCGCCGACGCAAGAATGAGACCGTGATCCTGCGCGCTTCGACGCCACACATCGGGGAAAATCCACATCATCAGGCCATGTACGGTGCAACCTGTGGTACAACACCAGCATCCGGTGCAGTCGGCTCCGGCAACCGAGTGCGGAATCTCCACGATGGAGCGAGAGGAGCATGGGCCATGAGCGCGAATACTTCCGGCGAGCAGATGATCAACGCATGGGCCGAGGCGCAGCGCCAGTTGCTGACCAATTGGCTCGACATGGTGCGGTCTTCAGGGAGCGCAGGGGCGATGCCCGACGCGAAGGTCTGGAATCAGACGGTAGACTCCTGGCGAACCGCTGTCATGAATACCCTCGATTCACAGGCTGTCTGGGTGCGCACCTGGATCGACTCGCTGGCGAAGACGCCAGGCGCTCCGGATGACATGCAAACGCTGATGCGCGAAGGTCAGGATAACTTTCAGCGCTGGATCGACGCCCAACGCCAGCTCTGGCAGAACTGGTTTGCCGTGATGACCGACACCGCGAAGACGAGCACCCGCGGCAAGGCATCCGCCGAGCAGGCAGGCGAGGGTCTGGTGGACCTGTGGAGCTCGACCACCCGCTCATTGTTGGATGCGCAGACCGACTGGGTGCGCCGTTGGTCAGACGCCTTCGGTGGCAAACACTAGCGCGGCCTCGCTATACCGCAACCGCAAAGACACAAACGCCCCACCTCGTGCCACCTGGGCAGGACGTGGGGCGTTGATAGTCAACGGATTGGTGAATGGGTGGGTTGGAGCCGGAGCTAGCAAAACACGCGACTGAGGCCTGCCTTTGGATATGGGGATGATATGGGGATAAAAGCCGAGTCGCCCGACAGAGCGACGAAAGTACCGATAGTACCAGGTTTCCGCCTGGCAGACGGAATATCTCAGCATGGAACAGCAGAGCGTGCGCAGGACCTATAAATACAAACTCAAGCCCACCCCTGAGCAGGAGAGGGTACTTGAGCGGACCCTGATGCGCTGTCGCCATATCTACAATGCCGCCCTTGGCGAACGGCGGGAAGCCTATCGCATGCGGGGACTATCCGTCAGCTACTACCAGCAGAAGGCCGAGCTACCCGGCATCAAGGCGGCGATGCCGGAGTACGCCGAGGTCAACGCCCAAGTCTTGCAGGATGTGGTGCTCCGTGTTGACCGTGCGTTCCAAGCCTTTTTCCGTCGCCTCCAGGCGGGCGAGACACCAGGCTATCCGCGCTTTCATGGCCGCGACAGCTACAACAGCTTCACCTATCCCCAGGTGCGCGAGCACGGCGGCGCCCGGCTCGACAATGGTTTCCTGGTGCTTGGCAAGATTGGCCGCATCGGCCTGCGGTGGTCACGTCCGCTAGAGGGCGCGCCCAAAACCGTCACGATCAGCTGGGAAGCGGATGGCTAGTACGTCTGTTTCGCCTGCGCCGATGTGCCACTACAGCCCTTGCCAGAGACGGGACAGGAAACCGGGATTGATCTCGGGATCGAGTCGTTTGCGACCCTGGCCGATGGCACGATTATCCATAACCCGCGCTGCTATCGCCGTGCCGAGCGCAGACTGAAGACGGCACAACGCCGAGTGTCACGCCGCAAGAAAGGCAGCAACCGGCGCCGGAAGGCCGTGAGACTGCTGGCGAAGGCGCATCAGACGGTCAAGCGCCAACGCGCCGATTTCCAGCACAAGACGGCGCTCCAACTCATCCGAGTCCACGACGTGATCTATTTTGAGGACTTGCAGACGGCCAACCTGGTCAAGAATCACCATCTTGCGAAAAGCATCAGTGATGCGGGATGGGGTCAGTTCTTGAGCATCCTCTCCTTCAAGGCAGCGTGCGCCGGTCGGAGAGTCGTCGCCGTGCCGCCTGCCTATACCAGCCAGATATGCTCTGGCTGTGGCGTCATGGTCCACAAAGGCTTGTCCGTGCGCTGGCACACCTGCCCGGAGTGCGGGACCAGCCTGCATCGGGACCACAACGCTGCCAAGAACATCGAACGGGCTGGGCAGGCCCTTCAGGGAGGCGTGGCGTTAGCCGCGTCGTAGAACTGAGAATCCCCAGGCTTTTGCTCTGAGGAGTGTCAAAGTTCCTGGCTCTCTACCACCTCTGTAATACGCGTGACCGGATCGCCAATGAGCGACCCCTGCACGCGACTCCATACCTGGCGCATCGCGGCAAGCAATCCCTCCGCCTCGGCCACCGTATCGAACTCCAGGTCGATGATGGCGAAGTTTGGGTTATCAACGGGCCGCGTCACCTGAAAGCGGCGCACACCCATCTGCTTCCGACCGACGGGATCGCTGTCGAACGCCTGTCTCCAGCCGTCGAAGTTGGGCACTGGATGCTCGATGTGCAGCACAAACATCAGGCGACCTCGATATCTTCTTTGCCGCCGTAGGCGTTCCACCACGGCTTGGCGCCCTTCGCGATCACCTCATTCAGCATCTGAATATTTTTGACGCCGCGATCTTCCAGCCAGGCGCGCAGGGCATCGGCGCCCTCTTTGCCATAGACAGGGATGCCATCCTGCCAGGTGGCGCGGCCGCAGAGCACGCCGGAGAAGCTCGTGCCAGCCTCGGCGGCAAGCTCCAGCGTCTCGCGGAAGACCTCATCGGTGACGCCCGCGCTCAGGTAGATGAACGGCTTGCTAGCGGCGCTGGCCGTCTCGTTGAAGAGCTGGAGCGCATCCGCCCGGCTATAGGCGGTCTGGCCGCTATAGGCGCGTGTGCCCTCGACGAACGCCATGTTCACCGGCACCTCGACCTTCAGCACGTCGACGCCATAGCGCGGCTTGGAGAACTCTTCCATGTAGCGCGCCACATAATCCGGCTTCTTCTTGGCGAATTCAAAGCCCTTCTCATCGCCGAGTGCGTCGTCATAGGCGAGTGGCTCCAGGAAGAACGGCACATCCAGCGCGGCGCACTCAGCGCCCACCCGCTCGATAAAGGCATGTTTGACGGTGTTGATGCCATCTTCATCGAACGGATTGTAGTAGAGCAGAATCTTGATGGCGTTGGCTCCGCCCTCCACCAGGCGGCGCACGCTCCACGCGTCTAGCAGATCGGGTAGGCGGCCCTTGACGGTGGCGTCGTAGCCTGTCTTCTCGTAGGCCAGCAGCACGCCCGTCCCTGGCGCGCGATGCTTGATCGCCTCCAGCCCGTATTCTGGGTCCATCAATATCGCCGTCGAATATTTGGTGAGTACCTCGGTCACGATCGTCTTGAACTGGCGCATATCGTCGCTGGTCGCCTGGCCACCATCACCACGCGCCTTGGCGATCGCCTTCTTCAGCGAGCCACGCTGATCCATCGCGGCGGCGGCAATCACTCCGCGCTCGTCGGCGCAGGCGTTGATACCGTCAAACTTGCCCTTTGACATTGTTACTTTGGTCATACGTTCTCCCTTTGCAGCCATTGCTTCAAAATACACGAGCGCCGTTGCTGGTATTGAGGCGCATCGAACACGCCGAGCGCGTTCAGATGGCAAGGCCACAGTGTGCATGGGTACTGTATCATCTTCTGGCCCGCGCGTGCATCTCAATACGCTCCCGGCTCCTGTGATACTTTATTAGGAGACGCAGGTCGATGGTGATCGTGCACTGGCCGCGCAATCTGCGGCGGGAAGGATACATCTACACGATGAGTGATGCGTTGATTATCCGCGACAAACTCTATATCGGCGGCAAGTGGGTGGCATCGAGCGGCTCGGAGACGACCGACGTCATCAATTCGACGACCGAGGAGGTGATGGGCCGCACGCCACGAGGCACCGCCGAAGATGTCAACCGCGCGGTTCAGGCGGCAAAGGAGGCCTTTGCGACGTGGTCGCAGACGTCCGTCGCCGAGCGCTCGGCTTATCTGCAAAAAGTGGCTGATCTGCTGGTGGAGCGTCAGGATGCCATCGGCGAGGTGATCGCCCATGAGGTCGGCATGCCGATCCGGCTGGCGCAGAAGATCCAGGTGGGGCAGCCGATTGCCACCTTCAGCGCGCGGCCCGCCATCCTGGCGGACTTCCCGTTCGAGGAGCGCATCGGCAACTCGCTGGTGGTGCGCGAGCCAATCGGCGTGGTCGCGCTGATCACGCCGTGGAACTGGCCGATCAACCAGATCGTCTGCAAGGCCGCGCCCGCGATTGCGGCCGGTTGCACGATGGTGCTCAAGCCAAGCGAAGTCACTCCCCTCAATGCCTTGCTATTCGCGGAGATACTCGACGCGGCGGGCGTGCCGCCGGGCGTCTTCAATCTGGTCTCTGGCAAGGGCAGTGTCGTCGGCGAGGCAATTGCGCTGCATCCTGATGTAGATATGATCTCGTTTACTGGCTCGACGAACGCTGGTCGCCGCGTGAGCGAGTTGGCCTCGCGCACAGTCAAGCCAGTGGCGCTGGAACTTGGCGGCAAGTCGGCCAATATTCTGCTGGAAGACGCTGACTTCGAGACGGCTGTGCGCGACGGCGTGGGCAAGTGCTTCCTCAATTCAGGGCAGACCTGCAGCGCGCTAACCCGTATGCTGGTTCCACAGTCGAAGCTGGCCGAAGTTGAGGAAATCGCCAAGCGGTCGGCGGAGTGGTTCATGCCGGGCGATCCGTTCACGAAGGGCACGCGCCTCGGTCCGCTGGTCTCCGCCGAGCAGCAGCAGACCGTTTCGGGCTACATCCGCAAGGGCCAGCAGGAGGGCGCGCGCCTGGTGACTGGAGGCGCGGAGCCGCCAGCAGGCCTGGAGAAAGGCTACTTTGTTCAGCCAACGGTCTTCTCGGATGTGAAAGGCGACATGACCATCGCCCAGGAAGAAATCTTCGGGCCTGTGTTGGTCATCATGCCCTACGAGGATGAAGAAGACGCGATTCGCATCGCCAACGAAAGCATCTATGGGCTGGCGGGCGGCGTTTGGTCGGCGGATAAAGACCATGCCATGCGGGTAGCGCGGCGGCTGCGCACGGGCCAGGTGGAGATCAACGGCGGCGCGTTCAACATGCTGGCGCCGTTTGGCGGCTACAAGCAATCTGGCCACGGACGTGAGCTTGGCCGCTACGGGCTCGACGAGTTCCTGACAGTCAAATCGCTGCAACTGCCAGAATAAGCCACTGCCGTGCGGAAAAGGTCTTCGATTGCCCCATGCGCGACACATGGGGCAATTCGTTGTGTGTCTCCCTATGTAGGAAGCGCTATTGGCCATTGGGCACCGATAACTCGTTGCAATAGCTGTGGCTGCCCTAGCGCGTCACCGCTGGCCCCGAGTATACGAACCCACCACGACGCCATTGCCCGTTTGGCGCTCAGAATGTATGTTGCTGAATCCTGCGGCTTCGAGCATTGCCTCGATGGCCTGGGCGGTGGGATAGAACCTGGCTCCTGCCTGCGCAAACGCGGCTCGAGACGTGTGCGGCGCGTCGTGCTCCAGGGCGTAGCCCAGAACGATCTGGCCCCCGGGCCGCATCACGCGATGTATCGCACGGAGTGTCGCGACGGGATCGGTCCAGAAATAGAGCACATGAACCGCCACAACCGTATCGAAGGTGGCATCGGGAAAAGGCAGTGAGTTGGCATCTGCCTCGCGAATCTCGATGCGCCCCGATTGAATGGATGCGGCATTGCGATGGCGTGCCTGCTGCACCATGCGCCGCGAGCGGTCGATTCCTACAATGTGGCTTTCAGGAAACCGCGCCGCAATTGCCTGAATGGCCAGTCCGGGACCACAGCCGATTTCGAGTGCGTGGCTGCCGGGAGGCATATCAAGCTGCTGTACAATCCACGCGTTGACCTTGGCATTGCCCTTGGCAAAGACTGTTCTGCCCAGGAGCGCCCCAAGCAGTCCACGCGGATAACCTAATTGAGACCCCATCAGACGCAGTAGTTGCTGTCTCATGTTGGCGCCAGCATGCTGGTTGGGGTATGACCTCGTCACGTGCTCATCCATTGCTCTTTGCCTCTCCAACTTCTTCTACATCGTGCGAACTCGCATCTGAAGCTGCCAATGCCCTGCCGATCACCTCGACGAGCAGTCCTTGGTAGGCGGAAATGTCTCCGCGCTTGTCAAAGAAGCATCGCGTGATGGCCCATTCGATCTGCCCATTGATCCACTGGGTGATCATGGTCGGGTCATACTGGCGGAGATACCCATCGCGCATCTGCTGAGAGATCGCCTGTTCGATAGCCTGGGTAAGTTGGATGTTCGCCTGGTTTGTGTGGGACGGCGCGATCAGGCGACACAACCCCAGCACATCCTGGTTTCGACTCGCGCATTCCAGTCCGCCTGAGATAGCGCCAGCAATTGCGTCGACTCCGTGCCGCTCACGCAGCGGCGGAAGAATAGTCTCGAAGAGCTCGGCAAAGTACGCGTCAACCAGCGTTACTGCAATGGCCTCCTTCGTCGGAAAGTACACATAGAGTGATCCGACGCCCATCTCTGCGGCAGCGGCAATGTCCGCCATCGTCGTTTGCGTGAAGGCATTCTCGGTGAAGAGCGCGCGGGCAGCATGTAAAATGGTTGCTCTACGCTCGGGGTTGGGTAGTCGGGGCATGCGCGTGTCTCCATGAGTTTCCCGAACGGTATTCGTTAATAGAAGAATAATCGAATGTTATTCGGAAATCAAGTGTAATGGTGTGTCGCTGGCAAGAAGGCTATTTTCGTCGGCAATTGGCGGCGGCCATGATATAATCGGCTCCATGCCACGCACGACATCATCGTCATCTGCCACCGACAAACATCCCGTGACACCATCCGCGCACGCTCCCGGTGAGAGTACGGCGAATCTGCCTGCCAGCTTGCTCTCGCTGGAACAGTTGCGCTCGGCGATCGAGAGCCTGCTTTTTGTAGCGGGACGTCCGCTGGAGCTCAACGAGCTGCGCAAGCTGCTGCCGCTAGAACAGGCGCGGCTGCGCGAGGCGGTGGCGTCGCTGGCGGAAGAGTGCGAGCGCCAGGGGCGAGGCATCCGAGTGCAGCGGATGGGTGATGCGGTGCAGTTCGTCTCCGCGCCAGAGAATGCCCGCTTCGTCGCGTCGCTGCTGGGTCTGCCGACCACGGTGAAGCTAACCACCGCCGCGCTCGAAACGCTTGCCGTCGTCGCCTATCGCCAGCCGGTCACCCGCTCGCAGATCGAGTTCATTCGCGGGGTGAATAGCGACCGCGCGCTGGCAAGCCTGGCACAGTATGGAATGGTGATCGAAGTGGGCCGCGCCGCGACGGTTGGACGGCCAACACTCTTTGGCACGACGCCCGAATTCTTGCAGCAATTTGGCCTCTCAAGCCTGGAGGCGCTCCCCCGGCCAGAGATGAGCGACGCCGAGGCTGCCGTGGCCTTCCGCATGGCCGCCGCTCAACGCATTCGTGAGGCCGTTGGCATCGACGAGACCAATGAAACGTCTTCCGGCGATTGACATCGCGAAAAGATAACGATACGTAAGACACCGCTCGAAATAAGAAAAGGACCGTGACCTGTGCGATTTGGCCGCCATCTCTCCAACACGCCCAAGGGATTGGAACACGCTCAGCGCATCGGCTGCGACACCGTGCAGGTCTTTCTGACCAATCCACGTGGCTGGGCGGCGCCCGCGTATAATCCCGCGCTGGTAACGGCGTTTCGGGCGGCGGTCGAGGAGTATGGGCAATCGCCGGTGGTGGTTCACGCCACCTATCTCATCAATCTGGCATCGCCGCGCCC
This sequence comes from Ktedonobacteria bacterium, assembly GCA_027307065.1. Taxonomy (GTDB): domain Bacteria; phylum Chloroflexota; class Ktedonobacteria; order Ktedonobacterales; family JADMIN01; genus DAHUXT01. The sequence continues at coordinate 7,290 of DAHUXT010000025.1, read as the reverse complement.
GGAAATTTTCGAGAAATCGGTCACGCTGCTGCGCGCCACACTCGAACGCGCATCACTCTACGGCGCATCGAGTGTTGTCTTTCACGTCGGCAGCACCACCGGAACCGCCGAAGACGCGGGGCTCGAACGGCTCACCGACGGAGTGCGCCAGGTGATGACCGGAGCGCCAAAGGATGTAATGCTGCTGCTGGAAAACGACACTGGCGGCGGTGGCAAAGTGGGCTATCGCTTCGAGAATCTGGCGGCGGTGCTGGCGGCCCTGCCGCAATTTGGCGACCAACTTGGCGTCTGCCTGGATACCGCGCACCTGTGGGCGGCTGGCTTCGACATTGGCACGCCCGAGGGCGCCTATAGCGTGCTAGAACAGGCGGATAGCATCATCGGGCTGGAGCGAGTGCCTGTGCTGCACGTGAACGATGCCCGCGAAGCCTGCGGCAGCCACCGCGACATCCACGCGCGCATCGGCGAGGGAATGATCCCCATTGAAGGACTGACAGCCTTCCTGCAACATCCACGCGTCGCGCACATGACCGGCATCCTGGAGACGCCGATTCCCACGCTGGAAGATGATACGCCCGACTGGGATGCCGAGCGGGCACACATGGCGCTGGCGCGCGGCGTCGCCGGGCTGGAGATGCCCGAAGCGCCTGTCGCGACATCGTAGTCGCGTCTCAGCGTTGATCGAGTTGGGCCACCAGCCGCTTGGGCGCGGTCATGCGATAACTCTCTTCGATGAGCTCCGCCATCTGATCCCAGTCGAGCTGGTCGTCGAGCCAGGCGCCCACCCAGCCATGGTGGCCAACATACGGCGGCACGAAAAATAGCTCTGGCCTCGTGTGGACCAGTGCGCCCTGCGCTCCCGGAGGTGCTTTGCACCAGACCGACATCCGCCCGCCAACCTGGTGACGCATCGCGAAGATTTTGTCGCGCACTTTAAAGGTCGGATTGCCGACGCCGCCCTGCTCGCTCGCCTCAGGAAACGCGAGACAGGTGGCGCGAAGCTGGGTCAGCGCCCGCGTATCGTCGCGCTCATTGCGTCCGGTCATCGTGCAGGATGCTCCATTTCGTCACGTTGCGACATTTCAATACGTGTTTCAAGATTGATGTATATCTAGCAAGGTGGTATACTTGCGAAACCCTTACTGCAATACTACAATTTCCATCGTCGTCAGTATGCTCTTGAGTCGCTGGCCTCACAAGCGGTATGGTATTCTTCGGTGCTATGGCTGCCCCGGAAATGCCGGAGTAGCCAACCAACCGGCGATACGATCCAGTAATGTGGCTCCGAGCGTACCCAATGCTACAGGTAACCGTAGCCAGTATGGTGGAGGTGATGGCCAGGGTGTTTCCCCACGCTCTGGCAAGGGAAGGGGTCAGGCTATGCGTCTGGGCGATTTCGGTGAGTTTGGGCTGATTGCCCGCCTCACGGAAAATCTGGAGACGCGGCCCGATGTGGCGCTGGGTATTGGCGACGATGCCGCGCTGCTGGACCCCGGCCCTGGGATGTTGGTGGCGGCGACTGTAGACGCGCTGATAGAGGGGCGCCATTTTCAGTTGACGAACTCCACACCAGAGGAAATAGGGCGTAAGGCGCTCGCGGTCAATCTGAGCGATCTGGCTGCCATGGGCGCAGAGCCTTGCTGGGCGCTCGTATCGCTGCTGCTGCCTACCGCATTGGCGGTTGAAACACTCGATGGCATCTATGCAGGACTGCGCGACACGGCGCAGCGCTTCGGGGTAGCGGTGGTGGGCGGCAACGTCGCCGCGACTGATGGGCCACTGACGCTCGATGTCGTCGCACTGGGGCGCTGCCCACGCGGTTCCCAGATCACGCGACATGGCGCTCATCCGGGCGATGTGCTGCTGGTGACGGGTTCTCTCGGCGCGGCGGCTGCGGGGCTGCTGGTGGCACGAGATCCAGACCGGGCGGCAGGGTTGGCCCAATCCTTGCGAGAACAAGCACGCAGCGCGCTGGTATCGCCAACACCTCGTGTCGAGGCAGGCCAGGCACTTGCGTCGCATCAACTGGTGACGGCAATGCTCGACATCAGCGATGGACTGGCGTCCGATCTGCGCCATCTGTGTGTTGCCAGCGATGTGGGCGCCGAACTGGATGAGTCGCTGATACCCATTCATTCGGCGGCCACGGCGATCGCCAGTCGCTACGGGCGCGATTCGCTCGCACTCGCATTGCAGGGTGGCGAAGATTACGAGCTGCTCTGCGCGGTAACGCCAGAACGTCAAGACGAGACGCTGGCAACGTTGCGCGCGGTCGGCTGCATGCCCGCTATCATTGGCAGGCTGACCATGCCCGATGCGGGGATGACGCTGCGTCGCATGGATGGGACGATTGAACGGCTCCCTATTCGGGGGTGGGATCATCTCCGCCGAGATGATTTGGTGTAGTTGTTCACAGTGCGTTGGTGTTGGCCGACACTGCATTGCAGCGCGCGACGTGAAATAGTGTGTGGAGCGCGTGATGAATGTGGACGGCGACATGAGAAGCGCCGGAGGGCATCATGGCAGAATCTGATCCAGGTGCCGATTTCGGATGGGGTGAAGACCCTTTGGATGATGAAATCCATAAACTCGTCGAGATGGTCACCGAACTCGGCATCGAGGCCGAAAACATCTTGTTCAATGCAGTCACCGCGCTGCTGGGCGAGGGCATCCATGGTGCGCTGCTGGCGCAGAACGCGGGCGCTGACTGTGAGACCCGCTATCAGATAGCGCACCAGCGCGGGCTGGAACTCATCATGCGCGGGAGCGCAACTGCGGACCAGATTCGCTGGATTATGGATCTGCAGCAGATCGGGCAATTCTTCCGGCGCATCGCACAGGATTCCGTCTGGATCGCGACGCAATCGCTGGCGCTGCAGCAGCCCATCGACGATATCCTCGTCATGGTGGGGGCCAACATGAACTTGTTGGAATATCTGGTGGAGCAGACGCGGTTACAGGTGCGCAATGCCATCCTCTTTACGACCACGCGCGAACACCGGCACGTTCGCGAGATCGTCGATAGCACCTCTGATGTCCAGCGCGCATATATCGTCCTGGAATCGCGGGTGCATGGCGCCATCAGGGCGTATCCGCGCATCTCGTTTCCGATGCAGCAACTCCTTGGGATCGCGACGCGATTGCAGCACATCGGCATGCAGTGTCACTCGATGGCCACTGCCATGCTTTTCACTCCACCGCGGCGCCCGCCAAGTGCTCCACCGTCGCAGCCATAAACACGGCGCCAGCCTCTGCCCCAGCGAGGGTACCTGGCGCATTGAGCGGAGCGCGCAATCAACGTGGGGGCACCCGATCGAATGGCCCTTGGCGCTGCGCGACGAGGCGCTGCACCTCTGCCAATCCAGCGCGCGCCTGCTTGCGAAGCACATCGTCCAGCGACGCGTCGCTGGCAAACTCCGCCTCATCCAGCACTATAGTCGCGCCGTCGGGCGCCACCCATAGATCCAGCAACAGGTCACGGCAGAAGAGATCGTCCTCCTCGATGGTGGCGGGTGCTGCGATATTACAATACCAGCCCTTGAGCGCGCCATTGGGGCTGGCAATCTCGAAGATGTTATACCAGCGGTCGCGAAAGAACCATTCGGTGAAATAATCGCCTGTTTCGAACCTCACATATCCGAGATGCATCGTCGGACGCACCCAGCGCGCGGCCAGCCGAACACCATCCGGCAATCGCTGCTCCACATCAGCCTCATACGTGAGCAGCGGCGCGCCATGGGGGTCGAGTTTATGCACGCGCATAGGGAATGCCTCCGTCATGTGCGATCTCTTGCCTGCGAACAGGCAACCACCAATCATGGATACTGTGGGTTGGCGAGCACCCGAAGCGCCAGTGCGCGTTCGTTGGCGGATGCCACTGGCAGCGCGGGAAACGCCTTGTGCGCGGCGTTATTGGCCGCCAGCAGCACGCCCAGGTGGTAGTAGGCATACAGCGGATCACTCGCGGTGGGATCACTCAGTGTCATGCTGATGACGCACCCCTGTTCAGGCGTATGAGCGGCCTGGTATCCCATCCCGGTGATTGACACCTGAGTGCCCGCATTCAGATAGGTGCCGAGCATGTTGTCCGCTGTCTGGCATATCGGAGAAAAGCTGCCATTGAAGCCATTCTGCGCGCTTACCTGCCATTGTCCCGTCCAGAGCAGATTTATCTCTGCGGTAAGTGTCGGCGGCTGTCCTTCGTAGATCGGCTCAGCCGGAAACATCGGCGCGGAATCCGCGACCACTGCGCCGCCGAGGCTGGTGATATGCCATGTTCCCACGAGCGATATCATCATATCCCACGTGCCGCTACTATTCATGCCTGTGCCCGATACATCACAAAATGAGACGCATGAATTGCTATCCGATGCCACCGCATTTACCGGCGCGAGCAGCGTTGGGACGAAGGTCACGCGCAGTTTCGTCTGAGCCACGGCCAGCGTGCCGTCCTCTCGCAGATAATGATCGCCGGGCTGAATGGTCATCGGTGTCGGCGGATGTGTCAATCTGTTGTTGACCGCTGTCACAAGCGCATCGCGGGCGTCTTGCGGCAGCCTGCTGAAGCGCGCGCCAAGATCGACGACGCGGCTGCCCGCCGGAAGATCTGCTGATCCACCGTTGCCAAATTCCGGCGTTTCGGTGCTAGGGGTTATCAGCGGGCAGGAATCACGTGGAGAGGCGGGCATGGAGACGATACAGCGCAACGTCGGAAACGGCTGCTGCGCGACGACGATAGTATGCCTGCCGGCCGCGAGCTTAATCCACGACAACGTCATGCCGAGATTTACACTCGATGCCCGTTTGCCATCAATCGTGACGGCACCCCACGGAGCGCCGCGCACCAGGTAGACAGTGTTGCCGCCAGGGAGCGGGGTAGGCGAGGGCGCAGGCGTTGGCAAGCGAAAGACGGTATAGAGCGAAGACTTTGCCGCCGGGTTGACGAGCACCACCAATGTAACCGCGACCGCTATGCTCACAGCAACAAGAGCCGTGCGCAGCCAGTTCGCACGATGGCGACGGCCCTGCAGGAGCGATTGCGGCGATTGCTCGTCGTCGTTCTCGCGCTCCGGCTCATTCGGGCTGTTCGGCTCACTCACCGTGTGCGCGAGTGGATGTCGAATCGGCGTGCCGGTATGGAGATCGGTGACCTCAAATTCGATGTCGTCATCCATGGCTGGCGACTTTCCTTCACCTACCACGCCAGTGAGAGTGGCCTCATGCGGCCCACAGGGCAGTATAGGTGTGCGGTGATCGCGGCGTCAATTATATGAGTGATCGGCATAGACTGCTCTCGTGGCGGCCTGTGCCCCGACGCTTGTGCAGCGATGCGTTCCAGTGGCCAGCGCGACGACCGTTATGCCATCGCGTATCGGGTGGAAGGCGCGTGCGCAATTTCCTGCTATACTCAGCAGTGGTGATGGGGTGTATCGCAGTGTGTATCAAAAAGAATGAGCATCATGGCATCACCGATGCAGCACGCACCAACTCGCCCCGCACGACGACAGCGCGTTGCCGCCTGGATCGCCTTCGCGCTCGCCCTGATCTACCCCTTGACCGTCGCGTTCAATGCGACGGTCATCGTGACCAGGAACCTGAGCGCTGATGGCAATATCGTCATCGAGTCGCTGTATACGGCCCTGACATACTTCGAATGGCCGCTGCCGATCATCGCCATCTTTCTGGCGAGCCTGACGCTCAGAGATGCGCGGCGACATAACGCCGCCGCCTGGGCCGCCATATACCTGGGCGCGGCGTCGCTGCTCGCTATAGCGGGTGTCGTTATCGTGCTTGCCGTTGCCCCGCACATCCAGTGATCGCCGCGAAGCAGGGGTAGCCAGGCGCGTGTACACTAATAGTCATGAACCTTCTGCTCCTCAAGGCGCTGCTCACCCCATCACTGATTGCGCTGGTGAGCGTGGCGGGTCGGCGGTGGGGACCCTCGGTGAGCGGACTGCTGGTCGGACTGCCGCTGACCTCTGGCCCGGTGCTGCTGATTCTCGTGCTGCAAAGTGGAACAACCTTCGCCGCGGATGCGGCGCGTGGCATCATCTTTGGCACGGTGTCGGTCGCCGTCTTTTGCCTCGTCTATGGCTGGATGGCGCTCCGCTGGCGCTGGCATATCGCGCTGCTCGTCGGCTGGCTGGCGTTTCTAGCGGCGACGGCGCTGCTCCAAATGGTGATCATGCCGCTGGTCATCGCCTATCTCGCCTGTGTCGCGACGATGGTCGTGTCACTGGCGGTATTTCCACGCGTGCCAGAGAAGACGAGTGCGGCCATGCCGCCGCCCGCGTGGGATATTCCGGCGCGAATGGCGGTCGCCACAGTGTTTGTGCTGTTGCTGACGAACGCCGCGTCGCAACTTGGCCCACATCTCACCGGGTTGCTCGCCCCATTTCCGATCTTCGGCTCAGTCCTGAGCGCATTCACGCACGCCCAGGCGGGCACGGCAGCCGTTCTGCGACTGCTACGCGGATTACTGGTGGGCCTGCTCTCGTTCGCCTCGTTCTTTCTGGTGGCAGGCACGCTTATCACCTCGGCGGGGATGCTGCCCGCCTTTGTGGCCGCAGTCGTCACGACCGTGATTATCCAGAGCGCATCGCAATGGCTGTTTGCCCGGCGTAGAGAGCCGCGCTATGCCTGAGATACCAGTGCGTGGCCAGCGCGAGAACTATGCTGTCGCCGTGAGCGACCTGACAATCAACTACGAGGGATAGCGTGAGGAGCCTCGCCGGAGGTGATTCTCGCTCACTCGCGATACCGCTGAATACGCCATCGCATTCGCCCCCATTGACAGAGCCGCTCAGTATCCGTATACTTGCTTATGTCCAATAGTCTTAGATATATCAGAAAGCCCTATATCCATGCGCGAGATGAAAAAAGGGTCCCTCGGACTGCTGGTGCTCCACCTGCTGCACGAACGACCCAGCTATGGCTACGAACTTACCGAGCGTCTTCGCGAGCGCAGCCAGGGCGACCTTACCTTTGAGGACGCCGCCGTCTATCCGCTCCTGCACGCCTTCGAGCGCGATCAGTTGGTAGAGGGCGTCTGGGAGCATGACAACGCGGCGGACGAGGCGCGCAAGGGCGCACGGCGGCGCTACTATCACCTGACGCCGCGCGGGGTCGAGGCGCTTCGAGTAGCGTTGCAGGACTGGGCCACGTTCTCGCATGCCGTGGGCCGCGTGCTGGGGACTGAGCATCTGACGACTGGGGAGGGTGCCCAATGACCATTCGTGATAGGACGCACATTCAAACGATAGACGGGTACATCGCTGCGCTGGCGGCTCG
>DAHUXT010000259.1 GCA_027307065.1 Ktedonobacteria bacterium | reverse complement strand
CACCAATGTGCTCGCCGACACGGTGGGGCGCCAGACGCTGCATTGCATCCGTTGCAGCGCCTGCCTGAATATCTGCCCGGTCTACGCCCGCACGGGAGGGCATGCCTATAGCTCCGTCTATCCCGGCCCAATCGGCGCGATTCTCACGCCGCAATTGCTGGGCTTGGAGCGCGCCAAGACGCTCCCGTACGCATCCAGTCTGTGCGGCGCGTGTTATGAGGTCTGCCCTGTCAAGATCAACATTCCCGATGTGCTGCTGCACCTGCGCGGCGAGGTGGCCAGCCGTGCCGGGTCGCTCGATCCCGAGGCCGTGGCGATGCGCCAGTTGGCCAATATCTTCGCGCAGCCACAGTGCTACGAGCGCGCGCAGCGGTGGGCTCGCCGTGGCCAGCGGCTCGTCGTCCGTGACGGGACGATCAATCGCTTGCCGGGCATGCTGGCGGGATGGACACGCGCACGTGACCTGTCGCCGATGCCGTCGCAGACGTTTCGCGAGTGGTGGCGACAACGCCAGCCGCGGCGCACGGAGGATAGCTGATGACCGAGTCCGCTAAAGATGCCATCCTTGCCCGCATTCGCGCAGCAGTGAATGGAGCGCCAGAGTCAGCGTCGCCACCGCGAGACTACCGCCAGCAGGACGAGCGTCCGGGCGACGCCATTATCGCCGAGTTGGTCGACCGGCTGCACGACTATAAAGCGCGTGTGGAGACGGTGGAGGCAGCGGCGCTCCCAGCAGCGGTTGCCGACACCTGCGCCAGCTACAACGTCCACCGCCTTGTTGTCCCCGCCGACACGCCTGCTGACTGGACTCCCGCCGGTATCGAGGTGCATCGCGATGATCCGCCGCTGACGCACACAGTCCTGGACCATAGCGATGCCGTGCTGACGGGATGCGCGCTCGCCATCGCGCAGACAGGAACGATTGTGCTGAATGGCGGTGAGCGCCAGGGACGGCGCGTGCTCTCACTCGTGCCCGATTGCCATCTGTGCGTGGTAGACGCGAATCAGGTCGTCGGCATTGTCCCGGAGGGTATTGCCCAGTTGACACGAGACCCGACACGTCCCATCACCTTCATCTCCGGTCCCTCCGCCACCAGCGATATCGAGCTTTCGCGCGTCGAGGGCGTGCATGGGCCACGCACGCTGCATGTCTTTGTCGTGCTACATGCAGAGGCTCACCGGTAAGCACCAGTTCGTGTCACGCAACGTCCTTCGTGTATCGAGCAAGCGTTTAGTTGAGCGCGCCACAGGGCCTGTCACGCACTTGCTACCGTGCGAAACGGTTGTCGCTCATAATGTGCTATAGTGTAGATGTAGTTGATCGCGACCGCCTGATGCATCTTTGATTCCCCGCTGAGTGCAACGCTGATGCATTTTGTCTTGATGGTCTCTATCTGAATCGAGCTTTCTCTCCTCAGATTAGAACTCCACGAGTCTGCGAACGCCGCACGGATTGACTTGTTGTGGAGTCTGGTGCTGACTTTATTCGTGAACGAAGAGTCGGCATAAATGTCTCTGTAGATCGTTGCAGAGACACGCGATGAATAAGCTTGAAGGAGAGGCCACTTGGCTACCCGAATTTACGTAGGCAATCTGCCCTACACGATTGGTAATGAGCAGCTTGCTCAGCTTTTTAGTGCATACGGCGATGTCGCCGAGGCGTCGGTCGTGATGGACCGAGACAGCGGCCAGAGCAAGGGTTTTGGCTTCGTCGAGATGAATGACGATGCAGCGGCGAGCAACGCCATTGCGACGCTCAATGGGACAGCCCTGGATAATCGCACGATTCGTGTGAGTCAGGCGCAGCCACGCGCCGAGCGTTCCAATGGGCCACGGCGCTCACGCGACTACTAGTATCTGGCTCGTCAGCAAGAGTGAGACAGCGATGGCCAGGGTGAGTTCTACCCTGGCCGTTTCCCTTACATTGGGCCTGTGTTGAGAGGCTGACTCTTGCGCGTTTACGGTGGATCAGAGTCAGTGCCAGGAAAAGTCCACCTTTGAAGCGAGACGTGAACAGACACACGCGCTAATTCCTATCACTGCGACTACCGGGGAACAAGTCCCCAGGCAACGCACAGCGAGGGGCAAGCGCGGGCAGAGGCAAAACCTTGCATTGGTATCCATCATGAACGGGAGTCGACGATGGTGACGCGGCCGGGGGATATGTGTTGCCATGTGAAAGATTGCGAGCAGATGGCAGCAGTGCTCTGCGAGCATTGTGGTCATCCGTGTTGCCTCACTCATGCGCGTCGCGTCGCGATTACCTTTCGCGACGAGCACCGCCCTCCCGGGATGAGCGCGTCGGCCCGGTTACCGATCCGTACCGAGACGTATACGTTGTGCCTTCGCTGCAGCACGAAGCCAGTCCCGCGACGAATACATTTACCCGCTCTGTAGCAGCCGATGCCCGATGCCTTTCGCGATGTAGATCAGGCATAGAAAAACGCCGCAACCAGACAACACCTTCTGGCGCCCATCGCTGATGAAGCATTGATCATCAGCGTCAATGGCCGTGAGCCACCAGGATAATTGCACACAGCAAAGCCGTACACTTCCCACCATCAAGACTGCTTCGCAACGCGAGGGAGTCAATGTGAGACGGCAATTGGAGGATCCCGGTGAAAGATTGGAAAGCTGAGCTTGACACATTCTTCCAGCTACGCGAGCAGCAGGAGCCGCACCACAATCAGGCGCAGTCTTCTGATGGGGCGACCGCGATAGAGGAGTTCATGGGTACAGTAGCTGTACCAGCGTTCGAGGAATTCGGCGCTGCTTTGAAGGAGCATGGCTGCCGCATTCGGCTTCGATTGGGTGACTCAAACATGCGCATTGTCTCTGAGTTCGCAGGCGCGGAGGAATTCGATTATGTCCTCTGGGCGGGTACGAGCGCCCTCTCGGCAGAGTTGCGGGCTGACGGACGACGTGCGCCTGAAAGTTTCCAAAATGCCAAAGGCAATAGCAGCATCGCTGATACGACCACGGAAGATGTCGTTCAACACCTCGTGGATAGATACATTGCGCTGACGACTCACGTAGCCGTATAAACGCGTTACACGTCTGCATGCCTTTGCCAAATGGGGATGCACCGCCGTCCAGCGCTTGACTCTACCGCAAACCATCATCAGGGGAATACTATGCAGGACTCGCTCAGTTCGGAATCACCAGCAACCACGGAAACCACCGAAACCACCGAAACGCTGCGTCAGCGCGTACAGACCCTCGAAGCCGAGATCGCGGCCATGCGCCCGATATTGTTCAAGGTCGCCGAGGCGCGCATGTGCAGAGATATGGTCACGATGATTGAGTCGTGTCCCTTCTGCACACTCAAGCGTGGCGGTGAGCATGGATATGGCGGCAAACATGACGCAAAATGTCTTGTGACGCAAGCTCGACTCCTGGGCTTTTAACTGGCACACATTGTGCATTCACACGCATGGTATAGGGCCTCTCGGCGGGTTACGCCTGACCTTATTGCTGTATCTGGTGAAGAATTGGCCGCGTTGTACGGCATGACCTGCGGCAGGCAGTGCGCAAGGATGGCGCACTAGAGCGCATGGCCGATGGGGAAGCGAAAGAGGAGCTGGCTTCGTGGCGAATATTCAGAAATTGAAGCAGATGGCCGAAGCGGTGCGTCAGCGCGAGCGAGAACAGCAGGAAGCGGAAGAGAGATTCGCTGCGGAGACCTTCCAGGCCTGGACGAAGACCGCATTCTCGCAAGAGCTACGGGACGCTTTGCAGCTCACAGCTGGTTGGGATCAGCGGCAACAGACGCCCATGGCGACTTTCGCGCTCGGCACGGAACGCGGACGTCTCTACCGAAGCAGCGACAACAACGGTGACAACAACGGTGATACCAGCGGTGAACTTGGGACTGTGATCTTTACCGGCCCCGATGGCCGCGAGACATCGTCAGCCACATTTCATTCAGAAGATGAACTACTGCTTCTGGTCGAGAAGTATCTGTGAGCCGAATCGGCAATGAGGGCCCGTTGCGGCCCCACACTGCGTCGCCATCCAGTCTCCAGTGGTTGTGATGCCAGCCAGCGCGTCAAGGTCATGAATCATCGCCCTGTTTCTGTAACGCATGAAACAAATGCGCAGGAAATCGGCTCTCACCAGTGCTTCGCTAAGATGGCGAGGCGCCAACTCCCCCAACACTAGGAGCTTCCGTGGCCACCAATTCGGCGTACGCGCCTCACCCTGTCTACCGGGTCGTTTACAAAGTGATAGTCCTCCTCGTCGTGATCATTCCGCTGCTGGCGACAGTTGCGGCGATTCGGCTGCTCTGGCAGAGGGCCGTCCACCCGTCAGATCTGATCCTGCTCGCCGCAATGTACGCGCTCGTCGCGTTTGGGGTCACAGTCGGCTACCATCGCATGTTGACGCACCGCAGCTTCCGCGCACATCCCGCGGTCAAGCTTGTTTTGTTGATCCTCGGCTCAATGTCCTTTGAAGGGCCAGCCGTCGCGTGGGCCGCGACCCACACAAAACACCACGCGCGCGCCGACCGCGAGGGTGACCCGCACAGTCCTGTCGAGGGCTTCTTCCATGCCCATCTCGGCTGGGTCTTTCACGATCCTGATTCCGACCCTGAGATGTATTGTCCCCACCTGTTGCGCGACCGCATTGTGACCTTCGTCAGCAAGACATTCCTGCCCTGGGCACTCTTGTCGCTCGCGATTCCGTTCACAGTCGGCTGGCTCGTGGGTGGATGGCCGCTTGCCTTGAGTGGACTGCTCTGGGGTGGCCTCGTTCGCATGTTCCTGACGCATCATGTCACCTGGAGCGTGAATTCTGTCTGCCATACCTTCGGGCGGCGCGCATTCGAGACGACGGACCGCAGCCGCAATGAGTGGGTCGTCGGTTTGCTGGCATTCGGAGAGGGCTGGCACAACAATCACCACGCCTTCCCGCGTTCGGCGTTCCATGGCTTGCGCTGGTGGCAGTTCGACCTCTCCGGCTATCTTATCTGGACCCTGGAACGCCTGCACCTGGCACGCGATGTGTATCGCATCCCTCCGGCCCTTTTGGCGCGACAGGCCGCGAAGGTCATCAAGGGAACCAATATCTCATCAGTCTCCGCAACTCAGCCGCAACTCGGAGGCCGGAATGCCGAGTTACGCGAGGAGCGGGTAGTAGGTT
>DAHUXT010000258.1 GCA_027307065.1 Ktedonobacteria bacterium | reverse complement strand
GAATCGTATCAACTACTTGGCGAGGTGATACGGCAGATTTGCCACCGCGACGCCACGCTGGGTATATAGCGCCAGCTTCAACAGTAACGCTGTCTGATTGTGCAGCAAATGCTCCCACCAGTGGGCGGGTACGAACTCAGGCAGCACTACGGTCACCACCGATTCGGGATTGGCTGCGCGAACGGCGTTCACATACGTCACGAGTGGAGATATTATGGTGCGAAATGGTGATTCGATGACCACCAGACGAGCGATCGGTTCTCCAGACGTTGGGCCAAACACCCGTGCGAGCGCGCTGGATTCGCCGTTTGTGGCCGCAGTTTCGCCGTCAGGGCTTCCATAGTCGCCTGTAGATGCGCGCGAGATCCATGCGGCCCATGCATCCCGAAAATGCTCCTCATCCTCAGCGCCAGCCGCGACGTGGACGACGATCACGTTCCTCGGCGCGAGCGATTCAGCGTAAACGATGCTGCGCTGCGCAAGACGGTCCAACTGCGCGATGGGAACCAGCACAATCGTTTCGAGATCGGCCGGCGCCGTGACGGTAAGCGCGCTCACCTGGTCGCGAACCCTGCGATAATGCCGGGCGATGCCAAGAAACATGAGCACGAGCAGCGGCACGAGGATGACCACAAGCCATGCTCCGTGGATGAACTTTGTCAAGGTGATGATGATGGCAACGATACCGGTCGTGGCGGCTCCTATCGCGTTGATGACCATTGAGCGCTTCCACTGGGCACCGCTTTGGCCGCGAAGCTGCCACCAATGGATGACCATTCCGGTTTGCGACAGCGTGAACGCGGTAAAGACGCCCAGCGCATACAAGTTGATGAGCGCGTCAGTGCCTCCCTTGAACACCACGAGCAGCACGATTGAGAGCGCACCCAGCACGATGATGCCCACCGAGAAGGCGAGCCGGTCACCCCGATGCGCAAAGAAGTGCGGGAGAAAGCCGTCTCGCGCCAGGATAGACGAGAGACGCGGGAAGTCGGCAAAGCTCGTATTGGCGGCCAACACCAGAATAATGAGCGTTGATACCTGAACGACGTAATACATGAAGCCGAGAGCGCCATAGCCCTTGACGAAGATGACTGTGGCAATCTGCGCGTCGAGTGTCGGTTGTTGATTCGCAAATGGCACAAGCCCGAAGCGCCAGGCCAGGTACGACGTGCCGATGTAGAGCGTAGCCAGAATGCCCACCATCCACAGCAGCGTACGCCCAGCGTTACGCGATTCCGGTGGCTTGAAAGCCGGTATGCCATTGGAAATAGCCTCCGTGCCGGTCATCGCCACGCACCCCGCGGCAAACGACGTGAGGATGAGGAGCAGGCCAAGCCGCTCGTGCAGGTCGCCCCAGCCGTGCTGCGCTGCTGTTGCCGTCGGGTGAATGGCTCCAAGCAGGCCGCCGCCGTGGGTTGCGGCGAAGAAAACGCCCGCCAGGATCATGAAGAGGAAAGAGCCAATAAAGATATACGTTGGCGCGGCAAAGATCGTGCCCGACTCGCGAATGCCTCGCAGATTGATGACCAGGATGAAGATGATGCACAGCACACCCAGCGGAACGTCGTACGGTGCGAGCGGTGTCACGACTGAGACGATGGCATCGATGCCTGATGAGACCGAGACTGACACCGTCAAGACATAGTCGATCAACAGCGCAGCGGCAGCTATCAATCCAGCCAGATCGCCGAGGTTGTCACGCGCGACAATATACGATCCGCCTCCTGTCGGGTAGGCGTGAACTGTCTGGAAGTATGATGTGCCGACAATGATCATCAGCGCTACAATCGCCAGTGCGATGAACGGATTGATCGCCAGCGCGCCGCTGCCTGCGACGATCAGCACGCCGAGCGAGGCCTCGGTAGCATAGGCGACGGATGAGATCGCATCCGACGACAGCACCGCCAGCGCCTTCACTTTGGTGAGCCGCTCATAAATCGCGTCGGCATTGGAAAGTCTTTGGCCGATGACCACCCGCTTGACTCGTTCCGCCGCCCGTCCCGCGCGCGAACGCGGTTGAATCGCTGCCTCGGTTGCCTCGATGGTATCGGGACCGTGTGCTTGAAACGGGCGGGCGCCTGATGGATTGATGTGCATGCGCACGTAGCGCGAGCCAAGTTTCGAGCCAGGCAACAGCGTCTTCGATTCGACCTCGACCTGTTCACCTGGCAAACGAATCGGGCGCGTCATGCGACGGCGCACGGCATCATACCGCGGCAGACCAAAAGCCTCATTCTGTCTGAATGCCGCATCGTGATCTGGCGAAAAGAGCGGCTTCCTCCCCCTGGCGATCTCGAGCAGCTCATCGCTTTCATCATTCGGTTGCATGGTTACCTCTGGCGGTTCAAGTGACTCGTTTGACGAGGTCATGAGGCATGTTGCCCACTTGTGGACACGTGCCACCTCAGAGCGTATGTGAAGGGGCGTAAAGGAGACGTAAAGAGAGCGGTGTAGAGGCCTAAGGATTTCGTAAAGAATTGTGGGATTGTGAGGGATTCGGGGCCACGAGTATCGGGGTGGATGGAGCCTAGACCGACAAGAAATCCGATCAGTCCGGGCTGCGCAAGCGGTAGCCAATACCTGGCTCGGTCAGCAGATAGCGTGGGCGGCTCGCTTCCGGCTCGATCTTGCGGCGCAGTTGTCCAATAAAGACGCGCAGGTAATGCACCTCATCGTCGTACGAAGGACCCCAGACCGCGCGGAGTAGTGTCCGGTGCGTGACCACCTGGCCCGCGTGCATCGCCAGATATTTCAGCACCTCGTACTCCGTTGGCGTCAGGTGTACCTCACGCGCATCCACGCGCACCTGGCGGCGTGCGAAATCGAGCGCGAGCCCATCGGTCACGAAGCGCGCGCTCGCGTCTGTGCCTCCGGTGGCGGTGTGCGCGGCATGGCGAAGCGCCACCCGGATGCGCGCCAGCAGCTCGCCCATGCTAAATGGCTTGGTCAGGTAGTCATCGGCCCCCAATTCGAGCGCAGCAATTTTGTCGGCGTCGCCCGAGCGGACGGAGAGAATCACAATGGGAACCGCCGACCATGTGCGCAGCGAGCGCGTCACCTCGATACCATCCATATCTGGGAGTGACAGATCGAGCAACACAATATCTGGATGCCACTGCGCGACCATCTCCAGGCCGCGCTGGCCGGTCGGAGCCCATGCTACCGTAAAGTCTGAACTTGTAAGGCCTAACTGCACCGCGCGGCGAATTTCTGGTTCGTCGTCGATGACGAGTACCCGTACGTGCCCAGCGCTAGCTGATTCCTGAGCTTCGGGGCTGCGCTCATCGTTCGGCATGTGTGTGTTCTCCGGCTGCACGTGGCGTCTGATCTTCTGCAGTGACAATGTCAGGCAGGCCACCACTGGGCGTCTCCGGTGGCACGGGCAGTGTAATAATGACTGTTGTGCCCTCGCCCGGCGCGCTTTCCGCCCAGATCTTGCCGCCATGGGCGCGGACAATGTTATCGCTGATGGCCAGTCCGAGTCCTGTACCGGTCGGAGGTCGGTCCGTAGCCCAGGGAAGATGGACGTGCTGGACACGGTAGAACTTGTCGAAGATGGCCTGCAACTCGCTTGGCGGCACACCGATGCCCTGGTCGATAACGCGCACTTCCAGGGTGCGAGGCGGCCTATCGGTGAGTGCGGCGTTGATACGAATGGGTCGGTCGGCTGGGGAGTACTTGACCGCGTTTTCCAGCAGATTCGTCAGCACCTGCTCGATCTGGGTGTGGTCCATCGGCACGAGTGGGATGTCTTCGGCGATCTCCACACGAATATCGCGGTCATTTAGCCGGCCAGCAAGCTCCATGCGATCAAGTACACTGGCGATCACGTCGGAGATGAGATACCAGTCCTTGTTGGGTGTTGCGACCCCAGCTTCTTGACGCGAGATGTCTAACAGGTTTTCAACGAGGCGGTTGAGCCGGTCGGCGCTTTGATCGATCGACTCAAGCAATTCCCGACGCTGCGTCGCGCTCCATGCAGCCTCGTGGCCGAGCAAACTGGTGACCGCTGCCTTGATCGACGCCAATGGAGTGCGCAGGTCGTGTGTCACCGACCCCAGGAACACATCTTTCAGTTGATCGCTTTCGGTCAGCGCCTCGGCATGAATTGCCTGTTGCTGGAGCGCCGCCCGATCAATGGCAAGGGCAATCTGGTCGCAACATGCGGCGAAAAGCTCTCGCTGCGGCGATGCTTTTGTCGTTGCTGCGAGCGTCGACGGCACTAGCGAGCGTATCTCGACGAATCCGGCGATGGCGACAAGACCGACGGAGCGGTTCCGACTGTTGAGCGGCACATAGAAGACAAGCTCCGCGTCGTGGGGTTGTTCCGATCCTGTGGTGCTCGAGGAGCCAGCGTCCGCCCGGCCCAGGGTGTCACCAATTGTGGTCCCGTGCTCTAACGCCCACGATGCGGCTGCAGCGTGAGCAGGGCTGGAGAGACGGAGGACATCCTGATAAGAGGTATTCGTGGCCGCACGAGTCACACTCATCGCTTGCACGATGGGTGTGATACCCTCCCCAGGCAGCAGAATGGCTACTCCGCGAACGCCATAGGGCTCGAAAACAGTCTGCAGGCGCCGTGTCAATTCGTCGAAGAGCACATGCTGGTCGGTCGTTGTGGCAATAACCTGCGCCAGCTCATAGAGTGTCGTTATCCGTTGGCGGCTTTGCTGGGCATCTTGCGCGCGTCTTCGCACAGCCGACGCGAGTTGTCCCGTCACCAGCGATGTTGCCAGCAACGCCAGGAGCGAGAGCCATTGCGTCGGGTCAGCAACGGTGAGGTGAAAGAGCGGCGCGATGAAGAAGAAATCGTAGGCAAGAAATGCAAGCACCGATGCGAGAATCGCAGGTCTGCGCCCTACCCACGCCGCAAGCCAGAGGACAACTGGCAAGTAGAGTAGCGAGATGTTGGCGATGTGCACAACCCGCTCAACCATCGCAATAGCCAGCGACGCGGCGACGACGCCGACGAGCGCGTATGCGTAGCCGCGAGGATCGTCATGACGTATCTGCCAGAATGACTGGCTGAGCATACGGCGGAAAGATCGTTGAGTTTGCCGCCGTCGCGCGTGAACGTTTCTCATAGGCGCCTATCGAAATCGAGTCTTCTTTTCAGAATGATGGCCGTTCTGGGAGTGAGAGCCATCGCGCGTTACACG
>DAHUXT010000257.1 GCA_027307065.1 Ktedonobacteria bacterium | reverse complement strand
ATGTCTACATCGTGCAACAGCCGGAGCACGCGGGCCATGCCAGGCACACACTCTTCGTCGACAACCTTGATACACTCGTCGCGCAGATCGCTGATCGGGGACTCGACCCCTTGACGCGGGAAACCTACGCGAACGGCGTGCGCAAGATCACGTACCGCGATCCCGACGGCAACGAGATCGGGTTCGGCGGCGCTCCACGGTAAGCCGTTGCGTGCCAGGGTGGCAGCGGGAGGCGGTAGCGTATCTGCCGCGCTCGACCCAGAAAACCTCGAACGCGGGTGTCATACCCAATTGCATAAAGGCATTGGAGGATGTCACATCGCAGACCTCGCATCCCAGCCCGCGAAGCTCCCCGCCACCCTACACCAACGACCTCGCGCAATCTGGTGTCAGACTGTGCGACCTGTATAATCCTCGCCGGAAACAGCTCCATAGCCAATACGGGCCGCCTGGTATCTATTCGCCTATACAGGATGTACCATGGACGTACGTGTGACGTGCGTTCTCTCTCCTGATTCAGTCTGATGAAGGATCTATGCGAGCTGACAACGATATGGATGTGATAGAGCAGGCGCTCAAAACGCACTTTGGTCACGAGACGTTTCGATCTGGACAACGACACATCGTGGATATGGTGCTGGCCGGGCGCGATACGCTTGTGCTGATGCCCACCGGTGGCGGTAAATCCCTCACCTATCAGCTACCAGCGCTGCTGCGGCCAGGACTGACGGTGGTCATCTCGCCGCTCATCGCCCTGATGCAAGACCAGGTGGAGCGGCTGGAGGCAAACGGCATCCCCGCCACCTTCATCAACAGCTCATTGGCTCCGGCCGAGCGAGCGCGGCGCGAACAGGCGGCAGCGCGCGGCGACTACAGGCTGCTCTACGTCTCCCCGGAGCGGCTGCTTGGGGAGAGTTTCCTCGCGCTGCTGAACCGCGTCGCCGCTGGGCCAGGGATCGCGCTCTTCGCTGTGGACGAGGCGCACTGTGTCAGTGAGTGGGGGCACGACTTCCGTCCGGAATATCGCCAACTCAGTCGCGTGCGCCGCCACTTCCCCACCGTTCCCATGCTCGCGCTGACGGCTACCGCTACCGAGCGCGTCCAACAAGACATCCTCGCGCAACTGCAACTGAAAGAGCCATATCTGCATGTCGCCAGCTTCAACCGGCCAAACCTCATCTATGACGTGCGCGCCAAGCACAAGCAATCCTACGCCGAGCTTGTCGGTCTGCTCCGTGAGATTGGCGGACCAGCGGGAGACGCCTCCGTCATCATCTACTGCCAGAGTCGGCGCTCGGTGGAGCAACTGAGTGAGCGCCTCTCGCGCGACGGTATTCGCGCGCTGCCCTACCACGCTGGGCTGTCGCCAGAAGAGCGCACCGAGCATCAGAGCCGCTTCATTCGCGACAATGTGCCCGTGCTTGTGGCCACCATCGCCTTTGGTATGGGCATCGGCAAGCCCGATGTGCGCGCCGTCATCCACTATGACCTGCCGCGCAACCTGGAAAGCTACTATCAGGAATCGGGCCGCGCCGGGCGCGATGGTGATCCCGCGCGCTGCGTCGTGTTCTATGCCTATGGCGACCGCGCCAAAATCGAATTCATGATTGCCCAGAAGAGCGAGCCGCAGGAGCAGCAGGTGGCCCGCGAACAACTGGTACAGGTCGTAGCTTATTGCGAGAGCGCCCTCTGCCGCCGCGCGACGCTTCTCGCCTACTTTGGCGAGGAGTGGCCAGAGGAGAATTGCGGCGCATGTGACGTGTGCCTGGGGCAGCGCGCCGCGCCCGAAGATCGCACCGTGGATGCGCAGAAATTCCTTTCCGCCGTGGCGAAAACTGGCCAGCGCTGCGGCATGCGCCCCGTGGCGGATGTGCTGCGCGGCGCGAACACACAGCGGAGTCTCTCAAACAACCATCACCAGATCTCAGTCTACGGCATCGGGCGCGACCACACGGCGGCAGAGTGGCAGCATCTTGGCCGTGCGCTGGTTCAGCAAGGGTTGATGGAAAGCTGGAGCGGCGAGGCGGGCGGCTATCCCATTCTCCGGCTCGATCCCGCCTCGTGGGAGGTGCTGCGTGGCCAGCGGCGTGTCGAGATTGCGCCAATGCAAGCCACTGGCCATGACAGGAGAGATGGCCGCGAGAGTCGGCGCGCGTCAGAAGTGACACTCGACCCAGTACGCCAGCAGCTTTTCGCGGACTTGCGCGCGCTACGCCACGAGATTGCCGAGGAGGCGGACGTACCAGCCTACATCGTCTTCTCCGATGCGAGTTTGCGGACGATGGCGCTGGCCTGTCCCCGCACGCTGGATGCCTTCGCGCGCGTGCCTGGCGTCGGCAGTCGCAAACTGGAGGCCTACGGCGAGCGCTTCGTCCGCGTCATCAGCCGCTTCTGTGATATGCACGACATCTCTTCTGCTCCGCAACAGGAGCCATCGCCCGTTACTCAGTTCACACAGGAGCGCGAGCGACGGCGCAGCACCGCGACCAAAGACTCCACCGCGCAGGTGACGCTACACCTCTACCGCACCGGGCTAGGCATTGAGCAGATAGCCACCGCGCGGCGCCTGACACAGGGCGTCATCGCCAATCATCTCTGCCAACTCATCGAGGAAGGTGAAGAGATCGATGTGGCTGGCCTGATGCCCAACGATCACTACCGTCGTATTGCGGACGCTTTCGCCGAGGTCGGATTTGCTGCGCTCAAGCCGGTGAAAGACATCGTCGGCGAGGATATCGGCTATCCAGAGATTAGCCTCGTGCGCGCCGCGCTCAAGCGCAACGGGTAATATGACGACGTGTGTTGTTGGTGTTATCTTTGAAGAAGTGCGCCGCAGCCTGCGAGCGAATGGGCGGGATTTTCCCTATTCGGCGCGGCATTCATGCTGTGAACAGTCCCCATACATCTCAACAACCAGGCGGATTTGATATCGCCAGCTATGGCTGTCCCCTGCCTGGCTGTCACCAGCTTCCATAGCCACCCCAGCCAGGTTCATTTATGAGGCGTCCGGCCATCCGCGTCGGTTCTGGCACGCGATGGCCACATCCGCGCCCCTCCCCATAAGCGAGGAGGGGCCGAGAATGGCAGCGTCGCCAGAGAGATGGCTGAGTTCTCAAGTCCTCAGTAGCCGCGAGTGCCTGAATCGGCGTTGGAATCGCTGCCGCTGCGCGTTCTGCGGTCATGCTCACGCGCCCGCGAATCCGCCTCGTGCGTTATGAACTGCCTGGTATCTGGATTCCATCGAATGGCCGGCCGCTCGGCTCGCTTCGCTGGCCGTGGGTGTGCGGGCACTGCTGCCGCGTGGTGCCTTCGCTGTCTCGCGGTTCCGGTGTCATAGGGTGTCGTCTTGCGTGGATTGTTGTGGCCGACGGCTGGCATTAGCCGGTGATCGTGCCGGTCATGTTTATGCTGCCCCTGCTTCGCCATAACTTCCCTCTCATCATGTCGTTGAGCCGCATCGCAGGGCAAGCGCTGCGCTCTACTCGCTCAATGGCATCATCCGCCGCACAGGTCACAACCCCGACACATACCAGTCTTGCCGTCTCTCAACCATCTCCCAGCCAGGATGGGATTCGACGCCGCAACGAATGAAGCGTCAGGTGAGTCGCGTCCGCACCCACCAGATCGCCAGCGCCAGCAACGCCACCGTCAGTGCCAGCAGGATAGCCGCCTCGACCCCCTGAAATGGCCAGAACCGCTCGGCGGGCTGATAGGTGGTGAACGCGAACCAGCCATGATCGTGTATGCACTGGAAGACGTTGAACTTGGTCGCGCCTACTCCGGGATCGCAGGCCCGGAAGACGGTCGCATCCGACAGATGGTTGCCAGCGCCGTCGATCCAGCCCGCATCGAGTGTCCAGCCACCTCGCAGCGGCGTCTGGGTCGTCTGCGGCGACAGCACCGCCAGGATGTCCTGGGTGTAGGTCAGCGGCGGCTGGAAGCGCGGACGCAGCAGAAACTCCATCGGCAAGCGCACTGCCAGGAATCCGACCAGCGCCACCACCATCGCCGGAACAGTCCGCCGCAGCAGCGCCCCTGCTGCGATGCCAAGCGCCAATGCGAACGCGATGTACGCCAGCGGCACGATCCCCTCGAAGTCGTACATCAGCGGCTGCAAATGCCCATCGAGGTGATTCCAGGCCATGCCGTGCCACCAGGACATCAGCCCGGTCATCACGATGCTGGCAGACAGTGTCACGGCGAACAGAATCGCCAGTTTGACGACCAGCCAGCGCCCCGCTGATATGCCCTGTGTCCAGACGAGGCGATGCGTGCCGTGCTCCAGCTCACGCGCCACCAGCGGCGCACCGACCAACATCCCCAGAAACGCTGGCAGCAGATTCAGCCAGCCCGACGCCGCGATGTAGATGCCATACTGATCGCGGAACGCGCCGACGATCTCGCCGCAGTTCGGGTGCGTCGGGTGCGCCAGGCAATCCGCGATCCCCAGTTGTTGATAGGCATCGGCCATTGCCCTGCCTGTAACGATAAACATGACGCCCAAAACCGCAACCACCAGCGCAATCGCGAGCATTGCGGCGCGATGTTGCCGCCAGGTGAGCCAGATCATCGTGATACCTCCAACATCGATGCATCCTCGTCGCGTCCAGACGCCGAGCCGCCCGATTGTCCCAGATAGGCGAGCACAATCTCTTCGAGGCTCACGTCCGACACCTCCCACATGGGATCGGTCAATTGGCCATCGGCGCGCACCAGCAATTGCGCCTGCCGTGGCGTCACATACTCTTCCACGATCGTGGCGACACCCCCGATTGCGCCCGGATAGCGCTCTGGCGCCGACAGCCGTTTGTGCGTCCGCACGATCGCGGCGATGTCGCCCACCAGCTGTACACGCGCCGCCGAGAGGATGATAAGGTAGTCGCAGACGCGCTCCAGGTCGGCGACCAGATGCGAGGAGAGCACGACGCTCACCTCATGCTCGGCCGTGAACTCCATCAGGCCCTGCAGGAACTCGCGGCGCGCGAGCGTCGCGAGCAGGGACGGATCGATGAGAACGGCGAGCGGCTGGTAGAAGGCGCCGATCAGGTTCTTGCCGTGGCGCGAATTGATGCCCGTCTTGCCGCCGACCGAAGAGTCGACCTGCGCGAGCAAGGTCGTCGGCACCTGCACGAAATCGATACCGCGGCGCACGCACGACGCCGCAAAGCCGACGAGGTCGCCGATGACGCCGCCGCCCAAGGCGATCGCGAGATCGCCGCGCTCGAT
>DAHUXT010000256.1 GCA_027307065.1 Ktedonobacteria bacterium | reverse complement strand
CTGCCACCAACGGCGGTCACTTGCCATGGGGCTCTTTCAGGCTTCGGATAAACCTAGCTTGATAAAGCAGCCTGCCAGCGTCCCCGGCAACCACTGACCGATTGCAGCAAGGCGATCACGCCGCCAAACACTCCACCGATCAGCGACGTCAGCCATCCGACAAAGATTACGCTAAATGTCGCCAAGAACATGGCCGTGACCAGATCTTCGAGGGGATTGGTGACCTGAAAACTAATCACCGTTTGCTGGCCGGTAAAGTAGGCCGATACAAAGGCCGCATACCATACGACCGGATGAGCAACGATGCCAACAAGCGCTCCAACCAATAGTCCACGTCGCACACTCAGCCGACCGGGCTTGATAATTATCCACCACCAAAATGCGGGGCCAAGCACTGCCGACGCCAGACCGGCGAAAAGAGACAGCGGTTTGTAGTCTGGAGGTAGCATTGCCCACCAACTCTGCCACTCGCCGCCAGGATACAGCAGTCTGATCGCCAGGATGGCGGCCACGAAACTTGCAAGCGCCGCAGCGATTCCTACCAGGAGAAGCGTGTACCACACATCTGAGCGGTTGAAGCGAAGGAAATTCATGCCGCACTCCTTCAATCATCGTCTTCTTGCCCGTGGACGAGACGCCGCCTATCTCTGACTTCTGACGTCTGAGATCCTGCCAGATTTCATTGTAGACTGCGGCAAACGCGCCAACAGTGACAGTGGCCACGGAAAATCCCTCCCTTGAGTGGGGGAGGGATGTGAAGATGCGAGGGCGTGAGCAGAATCGCGCCTTAGACGATCGTCGAAATTGTTGCGGCGCTAAGTGCCTCGCCCGCGCGGGCCGTCAGGTTCGCCTGGATGAAGCGGTCGAGGTCGCCGTTTAGATAGGCGACGGTGTCGGACTGCTCGGCGCCGGTGCGATGATCCTTCACGAGTGAGTACGGGTGAATGGTCACCGTGCGAATCTGGTTGCCGAAGTCGGCCTCCACATGTGCGCCCTTGATCTGTGCCGCATCGCGCTCGCGCTGTTCGATCTCCAGTTCGTAGAGCTTCGATTTGAGCACGCGCAACGCCAGCTCGCGGTTCTGAATCTGCGAGCGTTCGTTCTGGCACGTGACGACGATGCCGGTCGGCTTGTGGCGGATGCGCACGGCAGAGTCGGTTTTGTTGAGATGCTGGCCGCCCTTGCCCGTCGAGCGAAAGGTATCCACCTCCAGGTCCTCAGGCCGGATGTTGATCTCGATGGGCTCGTCGCCGATATCGGGCATCACCTCAACCTTAGCGAAGGACGTCTGTCGGCGATGCGCGGCGTCGAACGGCGACAGGCGAATCAACCGGTGCGCGCCCGCTTCACCACGCAGATAGCCGTAGGCATACGGGCCGTCCACGCTGAACGTGGTGCTCTTGATGCCAGCTTCTTCACCGGGCATCTCGTCCAGCAGATCGACCCGATAGCCGCGTGACTCGGCCCAGCGCATGTAGGCGCGCTGCAGCATCTGCACCCAGTCCATCGCGTCGGTGCCGCCGTTGCCCGCGTGGATCGAGACGATAGCCGACTTCGCGTCGTGTGGACCATTCAGTAGCAGACGGAATCGCTGCTTTTCCAGGTCTTCTTCGATCTGCGCGACCGACTCGTTGATCTCACCTTCGAGCTGGCTATCCGGCTCGGAGTCGAGCAGTTCAGTCAATTCGTGGAGTTCGGCGAGGCGCGCATCCAGTGATTCCCAGACAAACACTTCGTCGCGCAGACGGATCATCAGTTGCATCTGTCGCTGCGCGTGCGCGCGGTCGCTGTAGAAATCCGGTGCGAGCGACTCCTCCTCGATAGCCGCTATCTCCTGCTTTTTGGTAGCGAGGTCAAAGATACACCGTTATTTCGTACACCCGGCGCTGGAGCGCTTCGATGCGGGTCAATATTTCACTCATACCGCACATGATATGTGGCAAAGACAGGCGGCGTCAAGCGAACTTGCTTACCCACGCTGGCCCAGCACGACCAGGCGCGGCGCGTCGAGCGTATAAGGTGTATCGCCGAGCGCGCCCCAGACTGAGCGCACCGTCAGCCCGGCAGCAGTGAAGAGATCGCGGATTTCCGTCAGCGTGTAGAGGCGGTGACTGGCATCGTAGGCAAAGGCGCGACCATCGCTATAGGCGTAGTGATAGTGAATCGCCAGGCGGCTTGTCAGCGGATCGAACGCCGACGTTTCCGTCACCTCCAGTTCGGGCGACGCTCGCCAGGTGCGTTCGGGCGTAAATAGCCGCAGGATACGCTCGCGATTCCAGATGTCGAGTGCGAAATGGCCGCCAGTATGCAGCCGCGCCGCCCAGTCCGCCAGCAGCGCGCGATTCTCGTCGTCGGCAAAGTAGCCGAACGAATGGAAGAGCATGGCGACCAGATCATACGGACCACCGAAGACCTGCCGCATATCGCCCACGCGCAGTTCGCTCTCCGCGCCGGGTGGAAGCTGCTCGCGAGCGGTGGCGATGAAGTCGGCGTTTTGATCCACCCCCACCACGCGAAAGCCGCGCTCGGCGAAGGCGCGAGTATGCCGCCCGAAGCCACAGGGTACGTCGGCGATCAGCGCAGGGGGCTGCAATCCCGTCGCGTGCAGCAGAAAGTCTACCTCGGCGCGGCTGCGATCCTCGGTGAGCATGGGGCGCACGGAGTCAGCGTAGTGCTCGCGATAATAGGCAATGTACCAATCTGCCGGGGCGGCATCCGTCACGACAACTCCTCCTTGAAGCACGACACAGAAGCACGAGGCGAAGCAGAGCAAAGTACGCTGCTAGCGGGCCAGCACATCGGCCAGCGCCAGCATTTCCGGCGTCACTTTGTTACACGGCGCGAGGGCATCCTCCAGCGGAATCTCGGCGATTCGGCCTTCCACCAATCCGACGACGATACCCGTCCGGCCCGCAAGCAGCGCGTGGAAAGCGCCAGCGCCAAACCGGCAGGCGAGCAGACGGTCGAATACGGTGGGCGAGCCGCCGCGTTGCACGTGACCCAGCACGGTCAGGCGCGCCTCGAATCCACTCGGATGGCTGCCGAGATACTCGACGAGGTCATGCGCGCCCGGATGTGCCCCCTCGGCGATGACGACGATGTAGTGGCGTTTGCCGCGCCCGTAGCTCGCCCGTACGTCTTCGGCCACCACCTCCAGGTCTACGGGGCGCTCCGGAACCATTGCGAGCTCCGCGCCCGACGCGATGGCGGCCACCATCGCCAGATAGCCGGAGTTGCGCCCCATCACCTCTGTCAGAAAGGCGCGCTGGTGCGACGTGGCGGTGTCTTTGAGGCGGTCGATATAGCCCACGGCGGTATTGAGCGCGGTATCCACACCAATGGTCGTCTCGGTCACGGCGAGGTCGTTATCAATCGTCGAGGCCACGCCGACAGCCGGAAAGCCAAGCCGATGAAACGCCAGCGTGCCCTGCTGCGAACCATTGCCGCCAATGACGACCAGCCCATCGACGCCAGCGCCACTCAACTGAGCGATCGCCTCCTCCTGGGCGGCGCGATCGTGCAGCCGAGGAAATCGCGTCGAGCCAAGGATGGTGCCGCCACGCGCCAGTATCCCGGCGACGGCACGGCTATCGAGCGGCTCGAAACGGCCCGCGACCAGCCCGCTAAATCCATCGCGCACGCCCAGCACCTCGATCTGTTCAGCCGCCGCCGAGCGCACCAGCGCCCGGACAGCCGCGTTCATACCGGGCGCGTCACCACCACTAGTTACCACCGCGATTCGTCGCATAGCAGACATTGCCTCCCTCCGCTGCTCAGCATATCACGGTTGCCGCCGTAACTGGCAGCAGACACACGTATTTAGCCACTCAACCAACAAGGCCAGGGAAACACCCCGAATCTCGGAGCACCTCCATGGCCTCGTTGTGTGCCGCACCGCGGAACGATCGCTAGCCCTTCTTCGCGCTCTTGCGGCCCTTGGTGGCGGCCTGTCTGCCGTTGCCGTTCGACGTCGCGGCAGTGGTGTGGCCAGGCCTATATCCATTGTGGCCGTTCTGGGCCTCGAGCGCTTCGAGCCGCTCCATGAGATCGCGGTTGCGCTGGCGCAATTCCTCCAGGTCTTTGCGCAGTTGGCGCGTCTCGTCGCCAGCCGTGCGGCCCTGCTGCAATGTACGAATGGCCGTACGCGCGCCACGAACCGTGCGCTCATCCGGGCTGCGGTCCACCAGTCGCTGCAACGCCGGAATCGCCCGCTGATCGCCCCAGGCCGACAGCGCGCCGATGGCCGAAAATACGGTGAGTTCCCACGGATCGTCCAGCGCGGCAACCAGCGCATCTACCGCGCGCACCTGCGCCTCGCCCTCGATGCGCCGAGTCATCGCCAGCAACCGCAGCCCATTAGCCGCGCCCAGCCGCGCATCCTGCGGCTTCGCCAGATCGAGCCACGCCACCAGGGTATCGACGCAACGCGGATCGCCCAGCGCGCCCAGTCCGGCGAAGACGCCAATACGAATTGTCTCGTTCCAGGAGCCACGGTCCAGCAGTGGCAGCAGGCGCTCATAGGCATCGGCGACGTTGGTTTTGCCCAGCGCCGTGGCTGCCGCCGACTCCACGAAGTAGCTCGGCTCACCTTTGGCCAGCAGCGCTGTCAGTGTGGCAGCCGCTCGTTCCGCCAACGCCGCCTGTTCGGGCGCGTGGAAGACTCCCAGCGCCGCGACAATCGCCCGCCGCGCCTTTGGCTCATCAACGCTATCCAGCGCGCCAATCAGCGCCGTGAGCGCGCGTTCGTTGCGCTGCTGCGCCAGCGACTCGGCAATCGCGCCGCGCACTGCCCAGAACGTCTCGTCCAGGAGTCGCTGCTGCAACGCCGCGATACTCTGCGGATCACCCAGGCGTCCCAGCGCCTCGGCTGCCTCGATGCGTCCCAGCACGTCGGGATCATGCGCGAGCTGATAGCGCAGCATGTCGGCGGGCCGCTCGAAGTCTAGCGTCTTGATGAGCCAGCCGCCCTGGTCGAAGCGCACTGAGAACGGTCGGCGAGCCAGCGGGAAATAGAAGGTCTGCTCGGCGGAATCTATCTGCACGCGGAAGGTCGTTAGCGTCGCCTTCGCCTTGGGATCATCGCCGTGCGTGCCGTCTTTGTCGGGCACCATGAACGCGACGTCTACCGGTGTCGCGAAGATCGGCGTCAGCGCCGTTTCTTCCTGCGTCTGGCGCACAGTCAGCCGCGCCAGTTTGTGCTCCTCATCCCAGGAATAGCGCACATTGAACTCT
>DAHUXT010000255.1 GCA_027307065.1 Ktedonobacteria bacterium | reverse complement strand
ACCGATACCGAGCGGACGGCGCTGCTTGGAGCCGGACAGGCGGTGATTGCTGGCTGGACGGGAACCGCGTTCAATATAGCCTATCTGCTTGGGGCTGTGGTCGCGCTGATCATAGCGCTGGTGATGCTCCGCAGTCACGTCTTTGGCAAACCTACCGCGTACGCGGGTCTGGCGATGGGCATGCTGACGCTGGTTCCGGCGACCGCGGGGATGGTGGGCATCGTGTTTTCGCTGCTCGCGCTCGTGCCGACGGTCGTGTGGTTGGTTCTGATTGCCCGGCGGCTCTTCACGCTCGCCAGCGCGCCGGAAGGAAGTGGATTGTAGCGGCGGGGCGCTGGCGCCGAATGGCCCTGTGCAGGGCCGGTGCCGTCGGCATGATGGTCGCCGCTCTCAGAAGGGAGTAGATCTCGTGGGATGTCTGCTTGCGCTCTTCGCCCGCATCGGGCTGCTCGTCGTCTGGCTGCAAACGCCACTCGTCAAGAACGGATTCCATGATGGCTGGATTCTGCCAGTGCTTGGGATCATCTTCTTGCCAGTGACCACCCTGTCGTACGTGGTTGTCTACGCGTTCGGCAACGGAGTGAACGGGGCTGCCTGGCTCTGGGTCATCCTCGGTTTGCTATTTGATCTTGGCATGCACGGGTCGGGGGTATCGAGCAATCGCACCCGCATCCGCCGCTACCGCCCCGCGCAGCAGGTATAGCTGCTGCCACCAGTCGCGTCCTGTTGTGCCGCAAGGATGTGGCCACTGGTGCGCATGGTGGCGTGCCTGCATGTCGTCACTACCGATCGTGACAGCCGTGAGATATCCTGACATCTCTCCGCGACGCAGGTGTGACTCACGCCTTGTATACCCACAATGGGCATTCAGGCGATGATGCCACGTCCAGCGTACGTCGAGACGAGAGCAGGTATCTTGGCCAATGACATCGCATTCCGGCAATAATCACGACGAGCAGCGGGACGTCTATCAGGTGGCGCCCTTCCCGAAGCTCCGGCGCGCGCTGGCGCTCATGTATCCTGCGGTTCAGCGTGCTCACAAGGTTCGTGGGCTGATCGAAGTTGACGTGACCGATGCGCGGCACTATCTGCGCTCCCACGAGACGCGCACGGGTGAAGCGCTCTCATTCACAGCCTTTATCGCTGGCTGTGTGGCCCATGCCGTCGACGAAGACAAAATGCTGAACGCCTGTCGCGCGGGTGGAAGTCATCTTGCGCTCTTTCGTGATGTGGACCTGGCTATTCCCATCGAACGCGATGTCGAACTCGGCCATGGCATGGGGCAGCGCAAACAGGCCATTGTCTACATTGTGCGCGCGGCGAACCGGAAGGGCGTCCTGGAAGTTACCCGCGAGATTCAAGCGGCGCGGGTGGCGAATCTCGCGCACGCCTGGCAGGGCTTTTCAGCGGAACGCTGGATCATGCCCATCCCGTTGTTCGTCCTCAAAGCGATGTGGGCCATCTTCTGGTGGGCGCGGGGACGCTCTCCCCGGCTGCAGAAACGCTATGGCGGAACAGTCGGCCTGACGTCGGTGGGGATGTTTGCCAAAGGCGGCGGCTGGGCGCTGCCTATCGATTACCACACGCTCGACGTGGCGCTGGGCGGCATTGCCGCGAAGCCGGGTGTGGTGGATGGGAAGATCGCCATCCGCGACTACCTGTGCGTGACGCTCAGCTTCGACCACGACATCGTCGATGGCGCCCCGGCGGCGCGTTTCGTCTCGCGGCTGCGGGAGCTGATCGAGAGTGGCTATGGCCTGCATGAAGTGGTACCGGCCGCAGTCCACTAGCTCGCCGAGCCAGCAGCGGCATGACCCATGAGGAGGCTGAAAGGGAGACGCTAGAGAAGGTTCGCGACGACGAGGCATCAAGGATGCGAGCGTCCCAGCCGCCTACCAGGCCGATGCTGCGTGTGGCAAACGTCTTTCTGCGGTTGCTGCTGCGGTCGCCACTGCACGGCGTGCTCAGCCGCAACCTGCTGCTACTGAGTTATACCGGGCGCAAGAGCGGGAAGCGGTATACGTTTCCGATCACGTACTCGCGCCTTGGCGACGTGGTCAGCGTGTTCACCTATCGCGCGTGGGAAAAGAACCTGCGTGGCGGCGCGCCCGTTATCGTGGAAATCAAACGGCAACGCTTCGAGGGGCAGGCCGAGGTGATCCGCGACGATACGCCAGACGTTGCCAGCGCATTGCTCATCCACCTGCGGGCGCATCCCTCATTGACTCGCGGGTACAACGTGCCGCTGGATGCCGCTGGTCAACCCGATCCCAATGCCGTGCGGCAGGTGGCGCAATCCGTCGCCCTGGTGCGGATTCGGCTCATTCGCGCCGCAAACGGACTGCTGCCGGAGTAATCGTCTGGATGGGATACAGCCATGAAATGCAGCGCTATTCCTGGCTCGCACCGGAATCTGCTCGGCGGCGGTGGTGTCGTCACGCTGACCACCATCATGCCCGATGGGCAGCCGCAGATTACGCCGATCTGGTCCAATCTGGATGGGGGCGCCGTGTTGGTGAACACCATGCGCGGATTTCGCAAAGAGCGTAATATGCGCGGAAATCCGCAGGTGACACTGCTCGCCTATGACCCAGAGAATCCGCTGCGTTGCATCGAAGTTCGTGGCATGGTCGTCGAGATGGGGGAGGTTGGCGCACCGGAGCATTTGGATACGCTCACCCAACTGTATCTGCATCATGCCGACGCCAGATTCTTCGGCAACTGCGTACCTGCTGAGCTACGGTCGACCTACGTCCCCATCAAAATACGGATCGTGCCGGCTCATATACGGACAGAAGGGTGAGGATGCGCCGATGCCTGGGAAGATTCCACCGGTTCCTGAGTCCCATCGAGACCTGCTGACCGGAGCGGTTCACGGCATTCTGGCCACGATGATGCCGGATGGCCAACCACAGGCCAGCGTGGTATGGGTGGACTATGACGGCGCCGATGTGCTCATCAATACCACGCTCGAACGGCGAAAGAGCCAGAATATGCGGGTAAATCCGCGAGTGTCGCTGCTGGTCATCGATCCGCGCGATGGCAGCCGGTGGATCGAGGTGCGAGGCAGGGTCGCTGAGATGCGGCGTGAGGGCGCAGAGGCGCATGCTGACATGCTCACGCAGCGCTATACGCGCAAAGAGCGCTTTTATGGCGATGTCTATCCCGTCGAGCAGCGGCAGCGCGAAACCCGTGTGATTGTCGTCATCGAGCCGCTGAAGCTTTCGATGGACGCCATCTTCCGCTGAGCCACTAGCGCGCACCAGAGTATGCGCCAGAGCGTGCGCCAGAACCAGTTGTGACGTCGCTCGCCGACCTTGTGACCGGCTAGTGACGCGCCGATGATACGTTGCCAACTGGAACGGCGCACTTGCTCTGTGGCCATGCTACGCGAGACGCCGCCAAAGGAGGACCTCATGAATACGCTGCTGATCTACGACTCCCAGTATGGGAACACCGAGCGCATCGCCACGGCCATTGCCGATACGTTGCGCACCGTGGGTGACGTGCGGGCTGTTCGCGTCGGCGAGGCGCAACCGCTCGATCTCACGGGTGTGGATCTGCTCGTTCTAGGCAGTCCGACACAGGGATGGAACGCAACCAAAGCGATGCAGGAGCTGCTCAAGGGCTTCTCGCCAGAGCAGCTTCGTGGGCGGGCAGTGGCGTGCTTCGATACGCGCTTCCAGATGTCACACTGGCTCACTGGATCGGCTGCGCGCCGGATAGCGAGCGTGTTCGAGCGGATGGGCATTGAACTGGCGGAGCCACCTGAGAGCTTCTTTGTGGAGCACACAGAAGGGCCGCTCTGCACTGGTGAACTTGCCCGCGCCGCCGTGTGGGCGCGCCTGCTCTTCGATCGGATCGAGACTCCGCGACACGCGATCGCGCACTGACGTCCGCTACCACGAACACGCGTCTCAGTCGTCGGCTTGTGCCGCACCCGCAACGGCAGGAGGGGGTGCCGTTGCCGCCTCTTGCCGTATCTTGCCAGGCGACTCGACGAGCGTCCAGGCGAGGGCTGCGCTCAGCAACGCCATGCAGGCGGAGATGATGGCGAGCAGGCGAAACGTGCTGACGAACGACTCTTTCACCGTCATCTTGACCTGCCCGGCGGTGTGCTGATCGAGGCCCGGCGGCGGGGATGTGGCGCCCAGTTTCCCGGCGTCGGACACCAGGGTGGCGCGTTGCCCTGGCGAAAGCGGTAGCGAGGCCGCGCCTGCCTGGAGCGACTGAGAGAACGTGATGAGCGCCACGGCTCCCAGGAAGGCCAGCGCCAGCACCTGCGCCGACCGGGTGACAGCATTGTTGACGCCTGATGCGACACCGGACTGCTGCGAGGGAGCCGACGCCATGACCGCGGTGGTGAGCGGCGCGACGGTGATGCCCATGCCGGTGCCAATTGCCAGAATCGCGGGTAGATACGTCCACCAATATGAGCCAGGGACAGCGGTGATGCCCGGCAGCGCCAGCAATACGAATCCAAGCGCGACGACGCAGGGTCCCACCGTCAGCAACAGACGCGCTCCGAAGCGGTCTGTTTCGCGTCCCATAATAGGCGAGAGCGTGGCCAGCAGAATCGAGAACGGCAGGGTGACGAGACCCGCAAGCGCGGGGCTGTAACCCTGGACCTGGATGAGGTTGAGGGGCAGGAAGAAGAGTGTTCCCGAGAGCGCGCCATAGAGAAAGACGCACATGGCGTTTGTGCCAGCGAATGTGCGCGAGCGAAAGAGGGCGAGCGGCACCATCGGATAACTCCGGCGCGATTCGACCACGAGAAAAACGATGAGCGTGATGATGCCCAAAGGCAGCGCCAGATTCCGCAGGTCGTTGAGGTGACCCTGGCCATTTCCCAGGCCAATCGCGCCGTAGGTGATGCCGAACAACGCCAGCACCACCAGCTCCGTTCCAATCACGTCGAAGTGGTGGCCCGCCGCGGATTCGTCACGCGTCTCAGGTACACGGGTAAGGGCGAAGAGCGCGACCAGCGCGAGCGGCAGGTTGATGAAAAAGACAGCCCGCCAGATGCCGAGGCTGGCGAGGATGCCTCCCAACGCCGGCCCAGACATCGTGGTGAGCGCCCCAACCGACGACCACGTGCCAATCGCGCGACCACGCCGGTGTGGCCGAAACGTCGCGTTGATGATCGCCAGGCTGCCCGGCACCATCAGTGCGCCGCCGACTCCCTGAACAACGCGCGCGCCGAGCAGGATGTCAATCGTCGGCGAGATGCCGCAGACGAGTGAT
>DAHUXT010000254.1 GCA_027307065.1 Ktedonobacteria bacterium | reverse complement strand
CGAGTCAGCCGGGCCAGTCCGGCACGCATTGGCATGCAACCATGACTTCTAATTCAGCCGGACGCCAGTTCCTTCAAGGCGATGAACATGCCGACTTCACCTTTATATTTGCCGACGATCACCTTGCCAACATTGGCGCGGACCATGCGAGCAGCCTCGGCTACTGCGTGGACACGATCAACGATCTGATTGGCGCTCAGGTGCTCCGCATGCTGCTCCTGCATGTATTGCCCTCTCCTCGTGCTGGCTTCGTGCCGCTCACCTTCACGCTCGACTATACATCATTTCGCTTTGCCGGGCGACGATTTCGCAATCGAGGTGCTAGACGCGCGGGCACGGGCGTTCATTACGAGCGGCGAGTACGGTAAAGTTGGATTCGGGCGTCTATTCGATGGTATCGTGGCGGTCCCATCCGGGAATCTGGTCCAGCGGCGCGGGCACGGCGCGGCTCGCCAGTTGGAAGTCTGGAGTGGTGTCCAGCAGTTCCAGGAACGCCTGGACGACCTCGGGGTCGAATGTTGCGCCGGCTCCTCGCTCAATCCGCTCGCGCACCTCGTGCAATGGCAAGGGATCTTTGTACGACCGGGCTGAGGTGAGCGCATCGAAGACGTCGGTGACGGTGAGCAGGCGAGACCCAATGGGGATTGCGGTGCCTTTGAGGTGATCCGGATAGCCGCTGCCGTCGTATGCCTCGTGGTGGTGCCGCACTATCTCGATCAGTTCGTCCGACACATCATACGTCAACAAGATGCGCGCGGCGATGGCGGGGTGGCGTTGCATCTGATGCCATTCGTCCTGGGAGAGCGGAGTAGGTTTGTGTAAGACACTGTTCTGCACCCACGTCTTGCCAAGGTCATGGATGAGCCCTGCTAGCGCCAGTTCGCGGGCAGCGCGACGATGCCAGCCAATATGGCGAGCCAGACGGTTGGCGTAGATTGCGACGCGCCGGCAATGCTCATAGGTGACGATGTCTCGCTCACGGATGGTCTCCGCCAGTTCGTAGATGGTGTGTTGTGTATATCGGCGTGTGCCGGGGAATACTTCACGCACTGATGAATCGCCTTGTGAATTCGCTACCACGCTTCAACCCTCTGATTGGTCGCTGGATTCCGCCCTTAGAAAGCTGTTGCATCAACTGTATCGTTGTGACGTGAGCGTCCACAAGTAACGTGCCAGCTCATCTCGATGGGCGCGCGAACACTCGTTAAAACGCCGGGAACGTGATTGGGTAACAACTGTGGTACTCAGATTCTGTCGTCGCTGTCGTCGCTTTCGCCCGATTGACCGCGGCGCGTGGCCTCTATACGAATGACGGTGCGGGCCGGATGTGGTGTTCTGATGGCGCGGTGAGCAGACGATTATGAACCGTTGGCCCGTCGCTGGCCCCGCAATTGTTCCAACTTCAACCGTGTAGATCCAATTCGGGCGTCATCGCAACCCGATTGATGACGCATGTAGTCCGGGCGTGAGATAATAGCGGAATGAAACGGCATTGAGAGGCCAGAGTGACAACGGCGATATGACGACCAGAGAAGGTAGCTATACATGAATCCACTTGAGCAGGTAGTGCAACAGGTAACGCTCGGCGCGGCCGTGCGCGAAAATCACGCCCTGGAGCACGCGACGATTGTGCTCTTGAGCAAGCGATTTCCGGAGGCACGGCTCTCTGGTATCTCGTTTGCCGCCGGATTTTTCGTCTTCGGCGACGTACCCACCGAGGCGATTCGCCCGATGGCCGAACAGGCGCTGGCGCGTTTACGCGGAGGCGAGCCTGAGATGGCGATTCACGAGCGCTGCGGCACGAACCTGGCCGTTACCGGCATGCTCACTGCCTTCACGGCGATGACGGTGGCGCGGATGCGCAAGCCGTACAACAACTTCAACAATGTTGTGCTGGCGACAACGGCGGCGCTGGTGCTCTCGCGGCCTCTCGGATTGCTGGTGCAGCGCTACGTGACCACGCGAACGCCAGGCAGCGAGATGAAGATTCTGGGCGTCAAGCCGCTGACGTTCCTGGGCGCTCCGGCGCACTTCGTCCAAACCGATAACGAAGGCGCTCGTCTGCATCTCCTCAGCCGCGCGTCGTAGCAGCCAGTATAGCCATGAATTCCGTGCCACCAAAGTCGCCAGAGAATCCCGACGGATTGCTGGCTCACGCGCGAACGCTGGGCGAGGCGCTGGCGCTGGCGACCCGTTGGCTGCGCAGCGATGCCAGTAGCGATACCGCCGCTCTCGACGCGCAACTGCTGCTGGCGCATGTCACCGGGCTTTCAAGAGCAACACTCCTGGCATTTCCGGAGCGCCTGATTGCTCAAGAGGCCGCCGAACGCTATGCGGCACTGGTGGCGCGGCGCGTGGCGCATGAGCCGGTAGGCTATCTTACGGGTCACCGTGAATTCATGGGACTCGACTTCCTGACCGACCGGCGGGCGCTGATTCCGCGGCCAGAGACCGAATTGCTGGTGGAGACAGCGCTGGTCGAAGTTCGCTCGCGCTTGGTCGAGACGCCTGATTCACCACCGCTCGCCGCCGACATTGGCACGGGCAGCGGCGCTATCGCGATCGCCCTGGCGCGACTGGAGCCACGGCTTGAGATGGTCTACGCCACCGATGTCTCGCCCGATGCGCTGGACCTTGCGCGCGAGAATGCTCGTCGGCATGGGGTTGACGAGCGCGTGCGATTCCTCCAGGGCGATTTGCTGCTACCACTGCCTCGACGCGTAGATGTGTTGCTGGCGAATCTGCCATATATCGCCCCACGTGATGAGACACTCCTCGCCGACGATGTGCGGCGCTACGAGCCATCGATTGCGCTCTACGGTGACGACGACGGGCTGGGACATTTGCGCCGTCTCTTCGCGCAGGCTCCCGCGTTTGTGGCCGATGGAGCTGCGATCGTGCTTGAATTCGGCTACGACCAGCGCCGTGCTGTGGACTTGCTGGCGCGCGCGACGTTCGCGACCGCAGAGGTGGTGATCAAGACCGACTACGCTGGCTGGGATCGTCTGGCGGTCATTCACACCAGCGCCAGTTTTCACGCGTGATTGCCTGAATGCTGGCTGAATGTCGTAACTATGTCGTCACGCTGTCGTAACTGTGTCGCAATATACTGCTACTACGCACTACGGTGTAGCCAGCAGCCGGATGGGCCGTGATATAGTCGTGATAGTGTCGAAGCCGGATTCGTTGCCGCCATCAGGACGACGGGCCGCCGGGATGGTCTCACTATGGGGTGGGGCGAGGGGAGAGTCCACGTGATCGAAGATCGCCAGGATGATGCGACTAATAACGCCGCTGAAACAGAGTCGCCGGTCCAACCGATGCGGATACCGTGGATGCGGAACGCGACGGTGGTATTTTGGCTGATGTTTGCGATCAACGCGGTCAACTATCTCGACCGGCTGATTGTCGTCGCGGTGGGGCCGACGCTGAAGGCGGACTTCCATCTGGTTGACAGCCAGATCGGTGTCTTGAGCAGCGCCTTCATCCTTGTCTATACCCTCGCCGCTCTGCCGTGTGGCCTGATCGCCGACCGTTTCTCGCGTACTCGTGTCATCACATTTGGCGTGGCGCTGTGGAGCCTTATGAGCACGGCGACGGCCTTTGTGCGTAGCTTCCCCACACTCTTTCTCACCCGCGCGCTGGTTGGCGTAGGCGAGGCCAGCTACTACCCGGCCGGATCGGCGCTGCTTGGCGCGTATTACCCGCTGAAGAAGCGCGCGCGCATCATGAGCGGTTGGCAGTCCGGCCAACTGGTCGGTATGGTGCTGGCCTTCGTCACCGTCTTCATCCTGGACACGATTCCGATGCTCAATCCGAGTCAGTCATGGCGTATTGCCTTCTTCATCACCGGCATCCCCGGCTTGATTCTGGCCTTCTTTATCTGGTTCGTCAGAGATCAGCCCGATGAGGCCGTTGAGAGCGAGGATGATGAGGAAGATAAGGCGGCGGAACAGGCGATTCATGGGCACGGCGCCGCGTTGAGTCTCTCCGGTGGGTTCGATACGCTGGTGAAGTCGATTACCACTGTGCTGCGAATTCGTACCGTCTGGATCGTCGTTGCGTTACAGGCGCTGATGTTCATTACCGTGACGCCCGCGATTACCTTCCTGCCTATCTATGTGCACGCGGCAAATGGCCCATTCCACCTCAAGTCGAATATCACCGCGCTGGTCGCGGGATTGATCATCGTCATCGGCGGAGTCAGCGGCATGTTGCTCGGCGGTGTGCTTGCCGACCGCATGAGTGCCCGGTTCGCTGGTGGGCGCGTGCTCGCGGTCTCTCTTGGCTTCGGCCTCGCGATTCCCTTCTACGCATTGACGCTGCTGACACATTCCCTGCCACTGTTCGTCATTCTTGGTATCGTCGCGGTCATGGCGCTGAACCTGCCAGTCGGGCCGCTCGTCGCGTCACTGACAGACGCCACGCCTCCAGCACTCCGGGCAACGGCGTTCGCGGTCTCGCTCTCGCTGGCGCATCTGCTGGGCGATGTCTGGGCGCCAAGTCTGGTGGGAGCCGTCTCGACCGCACTGGGCGAACACGCGAATCTGGCGCTGATGCTCGTCGGCCTGCCATGTCTTGCGATTGCCGCTGTTGCCGCGTTCTTCGGCGCGCGCCTCTACTCGAAGGATGTTGCCCGCCGCACTCGCCGGCAGGTCTAGCCGGGATCACTTGTCGCGCCTCGTGTACGGCTTTCATCTTCGCCAAGCGCGGCACGCGCGCATGGTATACTGTGCCATCTCTCCCGGAAGCTAGCATACGCTGTTAGCTCCCTCTGGATAGCACACATCATGGGGCGGAATTATGAGCGAAGATCATGTCGATTTCGGACGAGCGGAGATCCTTGGGGCGGAGTCCATCGGCGAGCCAGGGAATCGCCGTTTCCGCATCTATGTGCGCAGTGCGCGCGGCGCCGCGAGCCTCTGGTTGGAGCGCGAGCAACTCGATGCGCTCGGCCAGGCGATAGAGGAGTTGATCGCTACAATTACGAGTGGACTGGCGCTCCGGGTCGAAGCGGCGGTGAATGCGCCGAAGCCTCCAGGCGCTCCCAGCGACTTTCCCAAGGAACCCGACGTCGAGTTCGCCGTTGGCAACATGCAGATCAGCTATGATGAGGATCTCAACCGCATCACGTTGCGCGCTGGTCCGTTGGTGCTGATCGAGCGCGATGGCGAATATTTCACCGCAAACGAGCAGGAATATCCCTTCAGTGTCTATTTCTCGCGCTCCCAGGTGGACCAACTCAATCAGCATGTGCGCGGAATCGTCGCCTCTGGGCGCCCCCGTTGCCCATTCTGTGGCAGGCCAA
>DAHUXT010000253.1 GCA_027307065.1 Ktedonobacteria bacterium | reverse complement strand
TCCGGTTGATTTCATTGTGCTCGTGTCGGAGGCCGTTGAGGCAGTGCAACTTGACATACAGGGCCAGGCGATTATGCTTGACCACGGGACAGAGCCTCTCGTGATAATGGCTGATGCTCCGCGGATCGAGCAGGTCGTCCTCAACCTGTTGACTAATGCCGTCAAACACGCCCCTGATACCCAGCGTATTGACGTCCGTCTCAGGCGCGCGGAAGCGACGTCAGGCGCCGGCCGAGCCGAGGTGATTCTACAGGTCCAGGATTATGGTCCGGGCATCCCAGCGGCAGAGTTACCGCAGATCTTCACGCGCTTCTTCCAGTCTGCAAGTACGACAGCACGCGGAGGTCTCGGGCTTGGGCTGTTCATTGCCAGGGAGTTGGTAGCTGCGCATGGTGGCAGTGTCACTGCCGCATCCATCGAAGGGCAAGGAGCGACGTTTACTGTGCGGCTGCCGCTACTCGACGCAGCGCAGGATACGCACGGTACGCAAGGCGATCATGGCACTGGCGCCGATGCTTCAGATGCGCCAGATATGTCGGCGCGCACAGAGACTGACGATAAACCTGAAGACGTGTTGAGTTGAGCGACGATGAGCTAAGCCGAATGCCCAAGGCGATGCTCGCTCATGCACCCTGATCGGGTTGATCACCCCCCGTGCTTCCAGACGGCGCGGAGGTGGAGATCGCGTCGTAAAGCGCCGCCTCCAACTCCTGGGATCGTTGTCGTTCCGTGGCAAACAGCGTATCGGTCTCGATCCCCATGATGACTGCGTCCGCACACGCCTCAACCCATGCTCGTTCAGGGGCGTTCCACTCATGCGGGACGCTGAGTCCAATGGAGAGCGCTCCAATGAGCGTGTCGCCCGTGCGTAGTGGGACCGTTGCCCACGCGCGGATGCTGGTCGCTCTCCATATCTCCGGATCGATGGCCCGAAGCCATCGGGGCCGGGCTCGATCGTGTGTGGAATAGGCCGGACCCGCAATCAGTAAATCCCACCACGGATGCTGCCGTGTAAGGGGGATGGCGGGGGCATGTGTTCCACTAGCATCGGTTCCGAAGGCGCCAACTCGTCGGAGCATGTCCGTCTCAGTGTCCAGCAGGTACAAGCATGCGGCCGTTATCGGCGTGCGAGCATGCTGGACAAGAGCTGTCAATACACGTGATGCCCGACCAACTTCGCCGGCTGGATCAGACATTCCTGCCGCCGCACGTGCCACCGCAGCAAGGCAGGCCTCGCGTTCACGCTGTCGGCGTTCTTCAGTGACGTCTCGGCCGAACGCCACTGCACCGAGCAGATCGCCCTCAACATTAGTCATGGGCGCGGCGTCCCAGGCAATCAGCCGCTCTTTCCCATTCGGACAACGATGCACGACCGTAATATCATTGACGGCACGATTTTCGCGGAGCGCACGCGGTAAGGGCAATTCGTCGTGCGAAAGAGCCATGGCGGCATCCAGCCAGAAAAACCCGTCATGGGCGAGCCATGGCTCCGGTGGCTGGGCAAGGTGCTCAGTATCGCTCGGCCACCCCAGCACCCGAGCGCAGGTGGGACTGACGTAGGTAATGCCAAGAGTGTGGTCGCAGGTACAGACGAGAGCGGGCAGATCATCCACCGTTGCTTGCCAGCGAGCCCGATGGGCATCCGCGGATGCCCGTGCCACCAGAATCTCCTAGTGGAGACGCGCCGTCTCGACAGCAAGCGCTGCCTGGACTGCAAAGAGTCGGACATGTTCCAGGTCGTTCGTATCGAAACGTTCCGGGTCCTGCGCTTCCCGCAGCACGAGCACCCCTAGCGGCGCGCCGCTAGTCGCGAGGAGCGGGGTTAGCAATAGTGCCGCTCCCCGCAAGACATCACGCAGGTCTCTGGGCGTTGCCGCCGGAGCCTCCATCGTATTGATGATCAGGCCCCGGCGCGTCTGGAACGCGCGGACCGCTGGGATGCGTGGGTCGTCGAGAGGCACGGAGAGCGGGACATTTGTGTGCATCGCTTCGGACGAGTGAGGGCCGTAGGCCGCCGCCACGACAAGGGCATGCGGGCGACTACCTGCATGATCCGTGCGCTCCTCGTGTGCGTTCCAAGAGTCGGATGGGTGTGGAGGAGGATCGGCCAACCATAGAACCGTGTCCGCGACGCCAAAGGCGTTGCAAGTTTCGCGGCAGATGACATCCAGTACCTCGCCTAGTGCGCGACCAGACGCCAACGCATCGCCGACGCGTGCGACAGCATCCAGCGTGCGGCGTTCACTATGCGCCGTGCCCATGTCTCGGGCAATGGCTCCGCCCGCTCGGGCGATATCACTAGTGCTGCCAGACCGACGCCGCGTCCGTGCGCGACTGGGCGCATAGTCCGCCGCATCGGGCCGAAGGTTACCTGACTCTAGCAGGGCCACAACTGTGCGTCGAGAGAAGCCGCTGCTTTGGAGTGTGCGGGCAATCAGGCGCACCCGCGCAATGTCATCTTCGGTATATCGGCGCACGCCACCCGCCGAGCGGCGGGGGGTCAGCAAGCCAACACGTTCCCAGGCGCGTAAGGCGTCTACCGTCAGACCTGTAAGGGCGGCAACGTCGCCAATGTGATAGGAATGCGATGCACTCCGGACCTCACGTTGCTCTGTCGGCGTACTCATCGCGAAGCTCCCGCCATTGTGCTAACAACGGACGTGTCGCGGTTTGTCCGGCAATAACGGTAACCACGTACTCGATGCCGCACCAGATTGCCTCGGGACATGCGGTGACCACATCTCGCGCATCATCTACCGCTTATATACCGCATATTCCGCCGCGATTGTCCAGCTTTTCGTCCAGGTTTCGCTCGAATGTGGGTCAGCGTGGGGGTATCTTGGATGCAGGATAGCCTTCCAGGAACAGGCCTGCGCCGCTCTACAGACTTTGCGGTCACGCGTGCCCTGTCGCGGCGCAGGCACCGCCACAAGATGTTGGACAATGGGCCTCAAAAGGGTCATTTAGGGAGTAGATTGGATGCACGCTATGCAGCTGCCGAGCCACACAAACCCCCGGAAGGAGTTTGACATAGATGTGCGCACTGCTGTGCGTCATGCTGCTGAATCCCTTCTGGATGGGGAACGACGTCTGATCCGTGTCCTCATCCTGGAAGATGATCCCGATGCCGCGGAGGCGTTCACGCTGGTCCTGAGTCTCGACGAAGGTTTCGCCATAGATATCGTTCGCGACGTTCCCACATGTCTAGACCACCTTCAGGCAAGCTCGGTCCTGATGGATAGCGGCCACTCACATCCTTTCGATGTGCTGCTTCTCGACATGCTACTGCGCGCTGGACACAGGGGTACAGAGGTGATCGAGGCAGCGGCTACCATCCCTCATCTGAACCTGCCACCAGTGATCGTATGCACTGCACTCTCTCGTGCCGCACTGAAAGCCTACGCGCCAGGGCTGAACGTGAACACCATACGGATCCTGTTCAAACCGTTCGACATCGATGACTTGATGGCCGAAGTGCGCGCGGCAGCGAACCGCAGCGAACCGCAACATGTGGCGACAAGGCTGATGGCGGCAGCGACGGCGATCTAGGTATTGGATGCGTAACGACCTCTCAAGGAAGAGGTGCAGAGAGGTAGACTATTCTATGCGAAACACCGTTGCCCAGCTTCTCTATAAAGCTGTTGTGCTGTTTGTCGTGGTGGTGCCTCTTGTCGCGACTGTCCTGGCAATCGTGCTCCTCTGGCAGCGCGCGGTCCATTGGTCGGATCTCGCACTGCTTGCGGCTATGTATGTGCTTGTCGCTATTGGGGTGACGGTCGGTTATCACCGCATGCTCACGCACCGGAGCTTCGTGCCCCACCCCGTCGTCAAGGCGATCTTGCTCATCCTCGGCTCGATGGCCTTGGAGGGAAACGCCATCCAGTGGACGGCAACGCACACCAAGCATCATGCGCTGGCAGATCGCCCTGGTGACCCCCATAGCCCGCTCGACGGCTTCTTTCATGCCCATCTCGGCTGGGTCTTCGCCAAAGACAACGCCGACCCTCGCAAGTACTGTCGGCATCTGCTGCAAGATCGTCTGGTCGTGTTTGTCAGCCGCACGCATCTGCTCTGGGTGGTGATCGCTATGGCAATTCCTTTCGCTGTTGGCGGTGCGCTGGGCGGATGGGCCGGAGCGTTGACAGGCCTCTTGTGGGGTGGCCTGGTACGGCAGTTCCTGACGCATCATGTCACCTGGAGCGTCAACTCGGTCTGCCATACCTTCGGCAAACGCGCGTTCGAGACGATGGATGCCAGCAGGAACGAATGGATCGTCGGTTTGCTCGCTTTTGGTGAAGGCTGGCACAACAATCACCACGCGTTCCCGCGCTCGGCCTTCCATGGGCTACGGTGGTGGCAATTCGACCTGGCGGGCTACGTCATTCGGCTGTTTGAACGCTTGGGATTGGCAAGTGAGGTGTATCGGGTATCGCCCGCAATGCAAGCCATTCGTAGCGCGCGCAGCATGCCCACTGTTTCGGCACCTGTGACAATGAGCCCCCAGCAACACCCACGTCAGCATCGGCAGCCGCGTGGGACGCGGTCGTCTGTCACTAAGGAGCAGGCCGTATGACCACGGGTGCAGCGCTCAGCGTGGTTGGAGGGATCATTGTCATCCTCCTGCTCCTCTTTGGGCTTTCTGGCCTCCGGGTCGTCTATCAGTACGAGCGCGTCGTCATTTTCGTCCTTGGACGCCTGATTGGCGCAAAAGGGCCGGGCGTCTTCTGGGTGCCGCCGCTCATCAGCCGGACACGCAAGGTTGATTTGCGCGTGGTGACGATTGAGTTACCACCCCAGGAAGGGGTCACCCGCGACAACGTCACCGTCAAAGTCAGCGCCGTGCTCTATTTCTACATCGTGCATCCCAACGATGCCGTCAATAACGTGCAAGACTTTTATCGGGCGACTGTGCAAATCGCGCAGACGACCCTGCGCAGCATCCTAGGCCAGTCGACGCTCGATCAACTGCTAAGCGACCGCGAGGTCATCAATCGCAGCGTGCAAACCGTCATTGACGAGCGGACCGAGCATTGGGGCATTAAGGTGACGGCTGTGGAAATGAAGGATGTTGAGCTCCCTCAGACAATGCAGCGTGCCATGGCCAAGCAAGCTGAGGCAGAACGAGAGAAACGCGCCAAGGTGTTGTTGGCCCAAGGCGAGTTCCTCGCCGCGCAGACCCTTGCCGACGCAGCGAAGGTCATCGCGACTGAGCCAGCAGCCCTACAACTGCGCTACCTGCAAACCTTGACCGAGATCGCCGTCGAGAAGAACTCGACGATCATTTTTCCCTTGCCCATCGATCTCGTCGCCCCTCTGACCGAACTGCTT
>DAHUXT010000252.1 GCA_027307065.1 Ktedonobacteria bacterium | reverse complement strand
GTCACCTCGCGCAGCAGCGGCGCGGGCGTACCGGGTCCGCCACCAACATATTCCATCAGCAGCGCGTTGCCACTCTGCGCCAGCGGTCGCGGCGCGTCGGCTCCGGCGTTGTAGAGCAGCCGTTGCGTCTCGTATTCGTAGCGAATCCACGCGCTTACCATCGCCGCTCGTCCCCGCTCGGTCTCCTTCGCCGACGCGTTCCAGCGGTGCGCGCCTCGTCCCTCGCGACCACGCGCATCCACCTGGGGACGGCTGGCGCGATAGACGGCGTCGTTGCGCAGACTGCGGAACATGCGTGGACGGTAGACTTGTGCCGCCACATAGTCCAGTCCGGTGGACGGATGCGCCGCGCAGCAATAGACCGTCGCCTCTTTGCCGCTCTTGACGACCGACAGCACATCGGCGATCAGGTCGTCTTCATAGAACGTTTCCAGCGAGGAAAGCACCCACGGACGGTCGCGCTGATGCGCCAGAAACGAGGGATTGAAGGGTGGTTTCGTGCCAGCGCGGGCAGATTCCTGTTCGCGTAGCCAGCGCTGCACAGCAGCATTCGCTTCGTAGCTGGCTTTCTGGTTGCGGGGAATCGATGCAGACGCAACCTCAGAGAGTGTCTCAACGTCTTTGGGTGGGTTGGCGTGATTGGTATCCACGATGCGGTATTCTCCCAGGCGCGACGGTAGCCCTGCCGCTAGTGCGCAGGGTGGCGCGCGTGTTGGTGAATGGTGATCGTGGAGACGCGGACGGAGGATCCGCTCAGGCGGGAACGTCCGCTAGCGATGCGTGATGCGAGATCGCGGCGCGACTCCGCCGATCATCATGGCAGCGACAAGTGGCTGGCAAGCGGCTGAACCCATCATCATGAG
The DNA here is from genome assembly GCA_027307065.1 of Ktedonobacteria bacterium. Lineage (GTDB taxonomy): Bacteria > Chloroflexota > Ktedonobacteria > Ktedonobacterales > JADMIN01 > DAHUXT01. The sequence goes on along the minus strand of DAHUXT010000252.1, from coordinate 4,484 downwards.
GAAGCTCCTTCTGTCGGCGAAACTGGGATGGCGAGTGCGTTCAACGTCCAGTGCGCGGGGACGATGCCCTCGACGCTGCGCGTAGCATATCCGGAATGGGCGTCTCTGGGCTATCAGATTTCCACACCTTCTGATGGGGTGCGTTATAGTTTGACCGGGGGAAGCTGTCGTCCATACCTACGGCATTGGCGCTGGCCAGGGTTTGACGCACGAGTACGGTCATGAGTACGGTCAGAGGAAAGGATGTCGCTCGATGGATACATTGACGGCAGCGCGCGCTGCCTTCGCCGTCTCGCTCGCCTTCCACATCGTCTTTGCCGCGCTGGGTGTTGGCCTGCCGGTCCTGCTCTGCATCGCCGAGGGCCTGGGACTTCGCCGTCGCGATGCCACCTGGTACGCGCTGGCACGCCGCTGGGGCAAGGCCGCGGGCATCCTCTTCGTCGTCGGCGCGGTCTCTGGCACCACTCTCTCATTTGAGTTGGGGCTGCTCTGGCCGCGCTTCATGGCGATCGCCTCCAGTGTTATCGGGCTGCCATTCGCGATAGAAGGGTTCACCTTCTTCCTCGAAGCCATCTTCATTGGCATCTATCTCTATGGTTGGGACCGGCTCTCGCCGCTCGTCCACTGGCTCACCACACTCCCGCTGGTCGTCAGCGGCGCGCTGGGCACATGGATGGTCGTCACCGCCAACGCCTGGATGAATGCGCCAGCGGGATTCCGGCTCGTCAACGGGCATGCGGTGGACGTAGACCCACTGGCCGCCATGCGCAACCTCGCCACGCCCGCCGAGCAGATCCACATGACGCTCGCCGCGATACAGGTGGCCAGCTTCGGCGTCGCCACACTCTACGCTGTCGCGCTGCTGCGCGGCCAACGTGGCGCCTACTATCGCCGGGGACTGCTCTTGCCGCTGCTGGTGGGCAGCATCGCCGCGCCGCTTCAGGCGATTGCGGGTGACCGCTCCGCCGTGATGGTTGCCGATACCCAGCCGGTCAAGCTCGCCGCGATGGAGGGCCTGTTTCAGACGACCATCGGCGCGCCGCTTCGCATCCTCGGCTTCCCCGATGTCGCGACCGGGCAGACGCGCTTTGCCATCGAGATTCCCAAGCTGCTGAGCCTGCTGGCCTATCACGATCCCAATGCCAAGGTGCAGGGGCTGGACGCCTTCCCGCGCTCCGACTGGCCATCGTATGTGCCCATGGTGCATTGGGCCTTCGATACCATGGTTGGCCTGGGCACGCTGATGATCGTAGTGCCAGCGATCTTCTGGTTCCTCTACCTCCGGCGCGGTCATGCGATCCCTGAGAACCGCTGGCTGCTGCGGGCGCTGGCGCTGCTGGGGCCGTTCGCGATAATCGCGCTGGAGTGCGGCTGGATCGTGACCGAGGGCGGCCGCCAGCCGTGGGTGATCAATCACGTCATGCTGGTGCGCGATGGCGCGACGACCGCGCCTGGTGTCGGCATCTTCTTTTATCTCTTCCTGGCCATCTATCTGTTTCTCACCGTCGTGCTGATCGGGCTGCTGCTCCGGCTGGCGCGCCAGTTGCCGCAGGTCGCGGAGGAGCAGGTGAAGGCGGCCACGGCCTCAGACTCGGACGCGGACGAGGAAGCGTGAGGAAGGCGGTGAGGATATGTCGCAACTGGTACTGGCCAACCTCTGCGCCGGACTCGACCTTGTCGCCCTCATCGCCTATGCGGTGCTTGGCGGCGCGGACTTTGGCGCGGGCGTCTGGGACCTGCTGGCGCGTGGGCCAACGGCGGATCGTCAGCGCGCGGCGGTGGCGCATGCCATCGGCCCCGTCTGGGAGGCAAACAACGTCTGGCTTATCTTCGTGCTGGTCGTCACCTGGACCGCGTTTCCCATCGTCTATGCGGGCCTCTCGGAGGCGCTCTTCATTCCGCTGACGCTCGTGCTCGTCGGCATCGTCTTTCGCGGGTCGGCGTACGCTTTCCGCTGGCAATATGGCGGCCAGGGACGCTTCTGGGGCCTGTGGGGGCGCGCGTTCAGTGTCGCCAGCACGGTCACGCCGTTCATGCTGGGCGCGGCGGCGGGGGCCATCGCCGGTGGTGATATTCACGTCCATAATGGCGTCGCCGTTGCCAACTACTGGACCACCTGGCTCACGCCTTTTGCGCTGAGCTGTGGCGCATTCGCGGTCGGCCTGTGTAGCGTGCTGGCCGCGACCTATCTCACCGTCGAGGCGCTCAACTCCGGTGACACGACGCTGCGGGAGGTCTTCCGCCAGCGAGCCATCGTCTCAGGCGCGGTGACGGCGCTCATCGGTGCGATTGCGGCGCTGCTGGCGCGCAGCGAATCGCCGGTGCTCTGGAGCGGTCTGATCGGCTCGGCCCTGCCACTCTCGCTCGGCGCGGTGCTGATCGGCCTGGCGACGGCGACTATTTCGGCGCGGCCGTCAACCGGGTCGCGCGGCTGCTGGTGGCTGGCGAGGCAGCGTGCATCCTGCTGGCGTGGGCGGTCGCGCAGTATCCCTACCTCATCATCCCGGATGTTACGCTGCAAAACGCGGCAGCCTCGGTGGCATCGCTCTCCACGCTGCTCATCTTTACGGCGATTGGCCTGGTCATTTTGCTGCCCTCGCTCTGGTATCTCTTCCGCGTCTTCAAGAGCGCGCATCCCACGCAGCCGACCGCCAGCGTCGCCGAGTTCGTCAAGAGCCTCGGCCAGGCGGACTTTGGCGAAGCCGCTGGAGCCGGTGGGCGAGGCGTGCAAAGCGGCCAGACGGTAGAAGGATCGGTGGTGCCGGGCGCGCTGCTGGTGGCCGCGTCGGTGGCGTTGGCGACGGTCTGGGACGTGCTGCGGCGATGGCGACGCGCGCCATAATAGGCGAAGTGTTCGCTCATGCTGTATCGTATGGGGTGGCGGCTCTCGCTGATTGTGCCGCCATAGAGCAACACACGAGGAATATACCGTGACAACGCCTCCATCTCAGCAATCTCAGCCCAACGACGCGCTGAACCTGACGACATCCGACGCGCGCATCCAGGAACTGCTGGAGCGCCTGCACGAGATTGCCGACCTCGGCGCGATCAATGCACTGGTCGAATGGGATCAGAATACCGCTCTGCCGGATGGCGCGGGTGAGGTGCGCGGCGCGCAGTCCGCGGCGCTGCAGGGCGTGTTGCACGAGCGCCAGACCCATAAGCGCATCGGTGAACTGCTCGGCGAGCTGGAGCCGGTGGTGGCGAAGGCCCCCTATTCCGACGCCGACCGGGGGTTGCTTCGCCAGGCGCGGCGCGACTTTGATCACGCGACCAAACTGCCTGCCGGATTGGTGCAGGAGATGGCGCTTGTCGGATCGGCAGCCTTCGAGGCGTGGCGACGCGCCCGCGCGAACGACGACTTCGCCCTCTTCGCGCCGTGGCTCGGTAAGACCATCACCCTCCAGCGCGAGGTGGCTGACCGGCTGAGCATCCAGGGGCAGGCGACCCGCTATGACGCGCTGCTCGACCTCTACGAGCCTGGCATGACCAGCGAGCGGCTCGACGCGCTGTTTGGACCGGTGCGCGAGGAAAGCGTCTCCACGTTGCGCAGCATCCAGCAGAGCGGCAACACCATTGACGCCTCATGCCTGGAGGGTGACTTTCCGGCGGATAGCCAGGTGGCGCTCTCACGCGAGCTGCTCACTGGCATGGGCTACGATTTCAACCGTGGCGGCATCGCCGTCTCGCCCCATCCCTTCACCACCAGCTTCGGCACCCCCTTCGACGTCCGCGTGACGGTGCGGCCAGATCCGAAGTTCCTGCAGGCGGCGATCATGGCAGCGATTCACGAGGGCGGTCACGCGGTCTACGAGCAGGGCGGCGCGCCAGAGCTTACGCGCACACCGCTCGCGGGCGGCGTCTCGATGGGCGCGCACGAGTCGCAGTCGCGCCTGTGGGAGAACGCCATCGGGCGCTCCGAGGCCTACTGGAAGGGCCAGTTCCACCACGTCAAGGCGGCCTACCCGCAGCAGTACGCCAACGTCGATTCCGCCACATTCGCGCGCGCGCTCAATACGGTGCAGCCAAGCCTGATCCGTGTCGAGGCTGACGAGGTGACCTACAACCTGCACATCATCGTCCGCTATGAGATGGAGAAGGCGATGGTCAACGGCGAGGTTGCGGTGGAGTCGCTGCCGGGCAAGTGGAACGGCATGTATCAGGAGTATCTTGGCATCGTGCCGCCGAACAATGCCGAGGGCATCCTGCAGGATATCCACTGGACAAGCGGCTTTGGCTACTTCCCAACGTATACGCTCGGCAACCTCTACGCCGCGCAGATCTACGCGAGCCTGCGCCAGAGCTTCGCCGACTTCGACGAGCGGCTGGCATCGGGCGACACCCGGTTCATCCTGGACTGGCTGCGGGAGCGCATGTATGCTGTCGGCGCGGTCTACACGCCGGAGCGCCTGATGGAGCGCATCACCGGCGAGAAGACCAACCCGGAGTACTTCCGCCGCTACCTGACCGAGAAGTTCGCGCAG
>DAHUXT010000251.1 GCA_027307065.1 Ktedonobacteria bacterium | reverse complement strand
GCATTCGCCCTTCGTTTGCATTACCACTCGACATGCGGGGCGCATCAGCGCCTGAGGAATGGCACCTTCGCCACCACCGCCTGATCGACACCACCCACCACCAACAATCCCAGCGCGTAGACGATCGTGGCGATACTTCCTGCCACCAGCGTGAAGAGCACCTGCGAATGAATGGCCTGGCTCTTGTCCAGCCCATAGACCGCGGCAGCCATCAGCAGACAGGCGAGAATTGTCTGAGGCACGATCCAAAGCCTCGGCTTGAATTTGAAGATGCCCAGCGCGATGATGATAACCGACGCAAGGCGCAAAAACTCGGTCAGCACGGTAATCGCTGCCGAGCCGACGTATGAATATTTGGGGACAAAATACACGTTGAGTCCCACATTGATGAGAATGTTGAGCGTGTATGCCCAGATCAGCCGCGTTTGACGATTGTAGATGACGATGAGATTGGAGAAGAGCGTTGAGAGGAAGTTGAAAATCGTCGAGCATGCGAGAATCTGCAAGGGAAGCGCCGCATCGGGATATTTGCCGCTGCCGATGATCGCGACAATGCCCGGCGCTAAGAGGACCAGGCCGAGCGCGGCCGGAAACGCCAGAGATATGCTGGCGTTGAAGACACGTTGCAGCGCCCGGCGGTAGCGATCCAGGTCGGTGTGGGCATAGCGAGCCAGCGCCGGAAAGGCGATTCCGATGAACACCACAGGCACCGTCAGGACAATATCCATGATTTTGACGGCCAGGCTGTAGACCGCGATATTGTGGCCGGCAACCCCCGGATTGACGATCGAGATGACGACCGTATCGGCGCGATACTGGACCTGCTCAAGAATGCCCACCACCGCGAACGGAATCGAGATGCTCAGCAGGTACTTCCAGTGGTACGTATCAAAACTCAGGCGCAGATGTACCAGTCGGCCAGCGCCGATCCAGCGCACCACAAAGATCACCAGATTGCCGAGTCCGGTGATGGCGAGGACGAGATAAAAGACAAGCTTGTTATCGACGGGCGTGGTGAGGGAGTAATAGAGCAGCGCGCCAAGCGCCACGACCTGAAAGATCTCCGCCAGCAGATCGGCCAGCGCGGGCACCACCATTTTGAGCCGGGGCAAGAAGACGACGTCGAGCGCCATTGCCATGGAGTAGAAAATGAACGAGACACCAATGACTGTCGTCGCCAGCCGGTCATCGTTGTTGTAGGGCAAAAACCGCACAACCACGGCCAGCAACCCGTACACGACGATAGAGGTGACGATGCGAAGCGAGAGCACCGCGTTGAGGATGTCGTCGGCGTGTTCGGGATACTTGGCTACCTCGCGCACGCCGATGCGGTTTGTGCCCGCCATCGCGACCAACTGCACCAGCGCGACCAGCGTCATCGCCAGTCCATAGGCGGCGTAGTCGATCTGCGACAGCATGCGCGTGACCAGCACCATCGTAAAGAGCGCCGAGACGTACGTCAGCAGTTTGCCGATGCCCTGCACCAGCGTGCTGGCGACGATTCTGCCCGCCGCCGAGGTATCGGTTCTGGCCGGCGCGCCGATCGCCCCATCTGCTGGCATGGCGACCGACATCATCCGCGCCGCCATCGCCTGTGTGACAGCCGTGCTGCCGCCGATTCCACCGCCGATGAAGCTTCCGGGAATCAGCATCGTCGACCATTCGCCGGTATCATAGGCCGCGTTGAATTCGCGGCGGCCCTGAGCGGCGAGCAGGCGGCGCATCTCCGGGGAAAGCACCGGCACATTCTGCGTATCCCAGAGGGTAACGTCTTCTTCGAACTCGTCGGGGATGCCCGCATGTGACTGCAAACGCGGCGGCGCGAGGTTGACCCTGCCGGGCGCTCCGGTCGTGAGCCGTTTGAGCGGCTTGCGTCCTCCCGGCATCGCCGCTGCGGACGCGCCTTTGCCAGGCTTTTGTGTGCGTGTTCGTACTAGCGGAAAGTCTGGCGCCTGTTGCTCTGAGGATGGCTTATCCGGTGGCGAGAACGATGGCGAGCCTTCACCAGGAACCATACGAACACCACGCCGAAAGGGAGGGGCCGCGGTGCGGTCTGGGCGTTGCTCCTGTCCGTCGTCGCGTTCGCTCACTACCATCACCCTTGTCCGGTCGAAGGCGCGTATCCGGCCACGTCACCGCGGAGAGTTCTTCCGAAGGTTCCGCCCCATACTACACTCTCGCGTGATTCGGCGCAAATCACGTTCCCTTTTGTCGGTTGCTCGCACGCCATCTATAATCCATCGTTGAACGCTGCCCGTACACGAGCAAGGCATCGCCGTAGGAATTTACGCGTGCGGGGTATCATCAACGGGCTGGCACATTGTATGATAACCAGGCGCGCTCACCGTGGCCGCAGGATTTTGGCCAGCCACCATTCCGCGCGCACCGGTATGTTGATACACTATGTTGATCGACTCGACGCAGCAATCCTGGTCGAAGTCTGCAATACTGCCGCATGACGGCTGTCATATCGCTGGAGGAGCTATGAAGCTCTTACCCAGCAAGGAGAGTTTCGCACCATGCTCGCCTCACATCTTGTCTTCAGGTTTCCGGCTGCGCTCGGATGGACGATGGGCGCGCTGGCGATTCGCGGTGACGATGTGTATGCCGTCATTGGCCTGGTTGCGGGGCTGCTCCTGCTCGCTCTGTGGGTCGTGCTCGAAAACATCCGGCTAACACGACGTCGCGCATGGAAGGCGAGCGCCAGCAATACGGCTGCCCGCCGCGCCGCCAAATCGCTCTCCGAAGGCATTCCTCCCGAGCAAGATATGACGCCCGTGCCTGCCCGCGCCGAGTGGCTGCTCGAAGACAACACATTGCTGCGTATGGGTGTGGTGAAACGAAGCGCTATGCCGCGAGCCAACCCGCCCTCACAGCCGCGCACCACCAGCGCGGCAGCCGCCTCCGGTGGGTTCGGTGAAGCGCGGTCTAGATCGCGGGCGGACCTGACAACGGATCGGCCACTGCGCATCGCGATGATGGGCTCGCGGGGGATTCCGGCCAGCTACAGCGGCTTCGAGACATGCGTAGAGCAGCTTTCGGTGCGGCTGGTGGAGCGCGGGCATCAGGTGACGGTATATTGCCGCTCGCACCACGTAAAATGGCGCGGAAAAATGTATAAGGGTGTGCGACTGGTCAAGCTCCCCACGATTGCCAGCAAGCATTTCGACACGATCGTTCACACCTTTCTCTCGATGCTGCACGGTCAGTTCCGGCGCTATGACGTCGTCTATATCTGTGGCGTGGGCAACGGGCCGCTCTCCATCATCCCACGGCTCTCGGGCAAGCCAACGGCCATCAACGTCGACGGAGCGGATTGGGAGCGCGACAAGTGGGGCGGCTTCGCCAAGCGCTATCTTCAGTTCGCCGAGCGCACGGCCACGAAGCTCGCGACGTGTATCGTTTCCGATTCACATGTGGTAGAGCGCTATTACCAGAACAAATTCCGGACACCCTCGGTCTACGTCCCCTACGGCTCAGATGTGCCACGGCTGCAGCCCGGCGAGACGCTCCAGCGGCTGGGACTTCAACCTGATAGATACATCCTCTGGGTGGGACGGCTCGTGCCTGAGAACAACGCCCACGACGTCATCGAGGCGTACCAGCGGCTCGGCGGCCCGGCTACTGGGTTGCAGCTGTGCCTCGTCGGCGACGCGCCCTATAGCAGCGACTATAAGGAGGAGCTGAAGCAAAAGGCTGGTCCGGGCGTGGTGTTCGCGGGGTATGTATTTGGCGATGGGTATCACGAGCTCGGCTCCAACGCCCGCATATATGCGTTTGCCAGCGGTGTAGGTGGTACGCATCCTGCGTTATTAGAGGCGATGGCCTTCGGAAACTGTGTGGTTGTCAATGATATGGCAGCCAACATGGAAACCGTGGGCGATGCCGCGCTCCCTTATGTGGGCGCGAATGGCGCGGACGATCTGGCCAGGGTGATGGCCGAGGCAATCGCGAATCCGGCTCTGGTCGAGGAGTATCGGCGACGGGCGGCTCATCGCGCGGCAAGCGTCTACAGCTGGGATGTCGTGACCGATCAATATGAGGATCTGTTCTCGCAACTGGCACGTCGAGGGTAGAATATTCAGCAGATATGCACGTGAAATGCGAGATGAGACGGCGCGGCGCGCGTTCCAAAGAGTTCACTCGGCTGGATACGTCACATTAGCCAGAATGGCGAATCACCATCATTACTGGATGAGCTTGTAGTACGATACCCTGGCACTGGCGCGCGTGCGGTGGAATCTGCTGGCCAGTTCTTTGCTGCAATCATCGATGAAATCCGCCACGAATACTGCAATAGATACCCCCGCAGGGAGGACAGGAGCGGAGTTTTGGAGGGAGAAGGGCGCCCACGTAAGGATGGGCAGCGCGCGCCTCAGCGAACACGGCAACTGACGCCGAGTCAGCCAAACGTCAATAGACGTGATGACCGACGTGGTCGCGTGACACGCTCTTCATCCTTCGACAACGGCGTCAATGGCCAGGGTGGCTCGCGGGGCCGTAACGGATTCCGCCAGTTTGGCGATCGCGTACGCGAATTCACCGGACAGATGCCGCTCGTGCGGCGTGTCACCGGGCACCGCGCCCAGCGGCGTGTCAACCAAGGATGGAATGAATGGGACGAGCGGGTCAACGCCGCGCCCCACGATGGCTATGGCGGGGACTATGGCGAGGCCAATGGATTCCGCGATGACCTGCGTGAGACACCGCCAATTGGCGACGACTTCGGCATGCCCGGCGAATCCGGAGGCACCAGTTCATCCGCGCGTGGCGGGCGAGGCGCATCGAAGGGCAGTGCGCGCCACGGACGGCTCCGTGACCGCAGCATCTCGATGAAGCTGGTGACGGTATTGGCGCTGCTGAGTGTTATCGTCGGCTTCTGTTGCACGCAAAGCACGCTGAGTGTGCTCGATTTCGCGTCGGCGGCGATCGACGCGAGGGCGCAGGTGACGGCCATCGAGGGGATTCTCAAGGGCGGCAATGCTACCAGCACCGACCGGCTGACTGAGTTGCAGGGACGGATGACCTCGCTCAACGTTGATTTGCTCCGCATTCAGGCGATGATGCCTGGGCCGTTCGTGCAGACATCCACTGGCGCCAATCTGGATCAAACGCTGACGATGGCGGTGCATCTGGTGCAGGCGGGCCGCTATGGGGTAGATGCGGCGCTTATTTTGGTTCCGCATCTGAAGGCGGCGTTTAGCGCCGTTGGAGGGGGTGCCGCAGGGGCGCCGCCCCCAGTGCCAACTGCCACATCCGGTCCCTCCCCAGCAGCAACGGCGACTCCGACGCCGATTCCGGCGAGCGTTCTGGCTGGCGGGCTGACGATGGACGATATCACCCGCGCCCAGCAGGACATCACATCGGCAGG
>DAHUXT010000250.1 GCA_027307065.1 Ktedonobacteria bacterium | reverse complement strand
GACGACGACGAGGAACTGTGCCAGCTCCTGCGCGATTTCCTCGCGCGCGACGGCTTCAGCGTGGACGTCAGCCACGATGGCGACGAGGCGCTCGCGCGTGCGCGCGGCGGCGGCTACGACGCATTGATCCTCGACGTGATGCTGCCCGATCTTGATGGCTTCGAGATCTGCCGCAGATTGCGCGAGAACCAGGCGACCAGCAATATCCCCATTCTGATGTTGACCGCAAAAGATGATGTCAAAGATCGTGTGCAGGGTCTCGACATTGGCGCGGACGACTATGTGACCAAGCCCTTCGATCTCGCCGAACTGGTGGCGCGTGTGCGGGCATTGCTCAGGCGGCAGCGGCGCATTGTGGAGGCGGGTGGCCCTGGTGGACGGGTGCTCGCCGTCAATGACCTCACGCTCGACGAGGCGGCACGAGAAGTCAAGCGGCACGACCGCATCATCGAGTTGACCGCCACCGAGTTTAATCTGCTGCATCTGTTCATGACGCATCCGCGACAGGTGTTGGATCGCCAGACGATTCTCAATCGGATATGGGGATACGACTTCATGGGCGAGACCAACATCATCGAGGTGTACGTCCGCTATCTGCGCGAGAAGATCGAAGACAAACCAAGTGAGCCTCGCTTCATCCAGACGGTGCGCGGCATCGGCTATGTGCTGAAGGGGTAGGTGCGATCATGGCACGCCAGCCACCCGCATCGGAGCGGCAATCCGAACCCCGCGTGCAACAGCCGGGGCAGTTTTCGAGCATGCGGTGGCGGTTGATCTTTGTCTATGCCGGTCTGCTCGCGGCGTTGCTGCTCGTGCTGGGATTGGTGCTCAACGCGATCATTGGCCGCGTCCTCTACACGAACGAGTTGAGCGCGTTCCAAACGGAGGCGCGCGCCGTCGTCGCTGCGAACCAGAAGTCCTGGGATGACCTGGTTCGCGGGCAGCCCACCGACCAATGCGCCGGGGCAGTGAGCTTTCAGGAAGGATTTCAGCAGGCAATCGCTGGTCCGCTGACGCGGTTCAATGGCATCCAGGGCGTCTACCTGCTCGACCGCCGTGGGACGGTGCTCGTCTCGGCGGATGGTGGAGGAGTTGGCGAGAGCGGTCCGCAGGTGGCGCGAGGTCATGTCGCGCAACTGATCGCCCGGTATGGATCAGCGCGGCCAGGCAGCACTGGGTACCTCGGCGACGTCGCCTATACAGCCAGAAACGGACAGTCTGGCATTGATCTGCTCGCGGTGCGTTATCCCACTACCTCATTCTGCACCGATCCCAAACAGAGTGGTTTCGGCATCGTCGAGGTGATTACGTCATTTCCGCGGTCGCGCGCGGTACTCGCGGTGGTGCGCTTGCTGATGCTCGGCGCGTTCGTTGCGGCGTTGTTGCTAGGGATTGTGGTGAGCGGACCGCTGATTGGCCAGTTGCTGCGCCCGCTTACGGAGATGACCCGTGCCTCGCGGCGCATTGCGAGTGGCGAGTTGAGCTATCGTGTCGGACTGCCAGAGCGCACCGATGAGATCGGCCAACTGGCGCACTCGTTCGACGAGATGGCCGAGCGAATCGAGCACGCGTTCACCGCGCAGCAGGCATCCGACGAGCGGATGCGTATGTTTATTGCCGACGCCTCGCACGAGTTGCGCACGCCGCTGACGGCCATTCGCGGCTACCTCGATCTTCAGAGCATGGGGGCGATTGATGACCCCGCCACGGCGCGAGCGTCGCTGCAGGCAGCGCGTGATGAGGCAGACCGGATGTCGCGGCTGCTCAACGACCTGCTGACGCTTGCCCGGCTGGATATCGGGCGACCACTGCAGCGCGAACCAATGGACCTCATCGCGCTGGCAGGCGAGGCGGTCGATCAGGCGCGCATTCTGGCGGGCGAGCGCACCGTCGCGCTACAAACCGATGGGCGTGGTGCGCTCATGGTACGGGGAGATCGTGACCGGCTGAAGCAAGTGTTGGTGGCGCTGCTGGATAATGCGCTCAAGTATGGGCGCCCCGCGCCTGACGGCTGGGTGCATGTACGGGTCGAGCGCAGCGCCCGCGATGCGTTGCTGACCATCGAGGATAACGGACAAGGCATCGCCTCCGAAGATATCCCACACATCTTCGACCGCTTCTATCGTGGCGAGCGCGCCGAACGCCGGCGGCGAGTTATCGCGGCAGAAAGCTCACGCAGACAGTCGCCTCACCAGGATGCGACCCTCCCGCCAGCGCCCGACCAGATCAGACAAACGGCGGGGCCGGGCGGCTCAGGTCTGGGGCTGGCAATCGCCCAGACGATCGTGCGTGCTCATGGTGGCGATATTGATGTGCAGAGCCAGTTTGGCGCGGGAACGACGTTTAGCATCCGATTGCCGCTGGCGACGGGATGACGAGAAAATTGATCCCCTCCCTGATCGGGGAGGGGATGAGGAACAGAGTGTCTATCAACGCATCTATCTACGGGCGCTCAGAGACGGGCGTGAAGACCAGATCGGTTCGGCCAGTGTATTCGGATTGCGGACGAATCAGCCGGTTGCCGACCATTTGCTCCAGGACGTGTGCCGTCCATCCAGAGACGCGGCTGATGGCAAATGTCGATGGGAAAAGGTCGCGATCGAGCCCGACCGAGTTGAGCACAGCGGCGGAGTAGAACTCGACATTCGTGTAGAGCCGCTGATCCGACTTGCGGCGGTGTAGCTCTTCGAGCGCGTACTCTTCAGTGCCACGAGCCAGCGCGAAGAACTCCGGCGTGGAGGACTGTTGCGCCATGGTACGCAGAATCTCGGCACGCGGATCGGTCGTCTTGTAGACGCGGTGGCCGAATCCCATCAGCTTAATATGCCCGTCGAGTGCCCGATCGATCCACGGCTTGATGTTGTTCTGCGCGCCGATCTGGTCGAGCATATCCATCACCAGCGCGGGTGCGCCTCCGTGGAGCGGACCCTTGAGCGCGCCGATGCCGCCGACAACCGCCGAGCAGATGTCCGATTCCGTCGAGGCGATGACACGGGCGGTGAAGGTCGAGGCGTTCATGCCATGGTCCGCGAGCAGCACCAGATAGGTATCCAGGCTCTTGACGTGGCTTTCGTGGGGAATATTGCCAGTGAGCATGTACAGATAATTCGCGGCATGGCTCAGGTCGGCCCGAGGCGCGATCGGTTCCTTGCCTTTGCGGAGGCGGTCGAACGTCGCGACAATCGTCGGGAACATCGCTGTGAGGGTCAACGCCTGCTCGTAGGTCGCCGGACCACTGATGGGCAGCGCCGCGCCGATCGCGGAAGCGCCCGTTCTCAGATCGTCCATCGGATCAGTTGACGCAGGCATCGCTTTGATCGTGGCAAGCACGGCCTCTGGCAACGCGCGCCGTGCGCTCATCATCGAGCGGATCTCATCGAGCTCGACCTGGTTCGGCAGGTGGCCCTTCCACAGCAGGTGGCAGACCTCCTCGAAGGTCGCCTTGCCCGCAAGCTGGCCAATACTGTAGCCGCGATACACGAGGCGGCCTTCGTTGCCGAACACCTGGCTGATGCCTGTCGACGCGACGACTACGCCATCGAGGCCCTTTGCCGCTGCCGCGGATGTTGATACAGAGGACATCGTTGTCTCCTTTGCGTGCTGGAAACCGTTTCAACACAACGCCGTGAAGCGCGCTGGCTACCGGCCCGGAAGGCACACCCGGTGCGAGCGGCATGCGCACACCATGCGGCATGGCTCATTACACTAGTTATAGTTGATTTGTATTGATTTGTCCAGGGCATTTTTGCGCTATTGATTTGACATAAAGACAATTGCCGCGACGTGGCAGAATCGCCTTGTGATGTGCTATGCTGTGGAATCATGGCCCGTGCTCAGGGGGCTGTATCGCTGTTCAGCCGGGAAATACCAGGCATGCGGTCAGCGCCATGAACTCGCCGCCGTGGAGGTTGGCTTTGGACCGGCCTCAACCTGGCGACTTCGGTTGCTCGTATCAGGGAGCTTTACATGTCATCTCGACTTGACCCCTACGCCCTCCGCTGGCAGGCGGGTGTAGGCCCTATCGCCACCCCGCACGATCTTCTCGTTCCTAATGTGATCGAGCAGACGCCGCGCGGTGAGCGGGGTATGGATATCTACTCACGGCTTCTCAAAGAGCGCATCATCTTTATTGGCACACCTATTGACGATCACGTCGCGAACCTCGTGGTGGCGCAGTTGCTCTTCCTCTCCAGCGAAGATGCCACCAAAGACATCAGCATCTATATCAACAGCCCTGGCGGCAGCATCTATGCCGGTCTGGCCATCTACGACACCATGCAGCATCTCAAGTGCGATGTCTCAACCGTCTGCATGGGCATGGCGATGAGCATGGGCGCGGTGCTGCTGGCTGCTGGCACCAAGGGCAAGCGCTTTGCCCTGCCGAACTCCACCATCCTGATTCACCAGCCGCTCGGTGGCGCGGAAGGTCAGGCGGCGGATATCGAGATCACTGCGCGTGAGATTATTCGGCTGCGCGACTCGCTCTACAGCATTCTCGTCAAGCACACCGGCCAGTCAACTGACCGCATCAAGCAGGACTCGGACCGCAATTTCTACATGAAGGCTGAAGATGCCCTCAAGTATGGCATTGTGGACGAGATTCTGACACCGAGCGACGAGACGGCGCTGACCCGTTAGTCGTTGTCGCGAACGTGCAGCCCTGGGGTGAGTTTTGCGCTCGCTCCGGGGCTGTTGTATTGTGCGATAGCCGTGCGTGGGTAGAACGGCAAAGGAGACAGCCGTGGCGGAGCGTCATCAACGTGGCAGCCTGCGGGTGCGTGTGCTCCGCGAGCTCTTTGGCCTGCTCTATCGCAACCGCCAGCTTTACTGGCTCGCCAGCACTATCCCCTTTGCGGGGCAGTGGCGTGTCTGGCAACGACTGGCGCTCCCTCGCATTCGCGGCACCCGCGTGCTGGAAATCGGCTGTGGGCCGGGCAAGCTGCTGGCCGACATGGTGCGGGCCGGATACACCTGCGCCGCGGTAGATCGTTCGCCGCAGATGGTGGCAGCCGCTCGCGACGAATTGCGCCGCCAGCGCCTGACCGACCACGAAACGCCCATTTCACTTGCCGACGTGCGGCATCTTCCCTTTTTGAGCGCAAGTTTCGACACAGTCGTCAGCACGTTCCCTACAGAGTACATCTATGAATCGGCGGCGCTTCACGAGATTGCGCGAGTGCTGCGTCCGGGCGGGCGGCTGATCGTGGTGCTTGGCGCCGGACTGCTCCCCACGCGTCTGGGACTCTTGCCACTGGTGGGCATCCAGCGGCTGGTCTATGGCCGCTCGTCGCCGTCATCCAGGCGCACCTGTGTACTCTCGACCCAAACGGCCGCATTGCCGCTGGAAAGCGCCGGATTGTTGGGCACGGCGGAATGCGTGCGTGGC
>DAHUXT010000024.1 GCA_027307065.1 Ktedonobacteria bacterium | reverse complement strand
GCGGGTGCGCCTTCAGAGGTCGTACACCATGAGTAGGAAGCTTGCGGTTCGGTCGCGCAGCGCTCGCATCGCGGAACGAGTCGCCGCGTGGTTCGTGAAGGCGGCAGAATCGCCAATTTTAGCCGACCGAACACTGCTCACTGTCTGGATGGCAACCCGGTTGATTCTGCTCCTCGGCATGATAATCGGGGCACACTACTGCGATCCGCAATTCTACAACTACGCTGGACAATTCGCCGCGGGCAAACTGCCCTATCGAGACTTTAGCGTCGAGTATCCGCCCGTGGCCATGGTGCTGATTCTTCTGCCAGCGCTACCGTTGCTGCCGTTCACTGCGATTGCGCCTCAACCTGACCCTGCGTTCATCGGGACGCCAACCCACCTTCCCATGCCTGATGCCTTGCGTTATGGTGTCTATGGCCTGAGTTTCGGGATAGAGATGCTGGTGATCGACGTGCTGACGCTGGCGCTGGTGCGCGCCGTAGCGCGTCGCGTCTCTCCACAAGACCGGCTCGGGCTGCGGGCGGGGCTATTCTATCTGGCGTTCGTCTTCATAAGTGGCGCGCTGCTTCAGAAATTCGACCTCGTCGCCGGAACCCTCTGTCTCGCGGCAATCTTCGCGCTCATGAAACGGCACAACGCCGTTGCCTGGATAACACTGGGTTTTGCGACGCTCATCAAGGGATTTCCAGTGCTGCTGGCGCCCATCTTCATCGGCTATATCGTCTACCAGCATGACGCGATTTCTCTTGGCGCGGCGCTTCGGGCGACTTGGAAGCGTATCCTGGGTGGACTCGGATGGTTCGCCGCTACCCTTCTTGCATGGACGCTGACCGTAGTCGCAAGCGCCAGTTGGCAGGCCGTCGAAAACACCATTCTTTATCACGCTCATCGCGGCATCGAAATCGAGAGCCTCTACGCCAACGTCGAATTGCTGGTAGGCTGGCTGCCAGGGTACGGCGTCCACACGGCATTTTCGCCGCTTGATCTCTCGCGGGTTGTACATTCACCGCTTGATCGGTATGCCGACATCACGTCGGCTCTTATGGGCATTGGTTTGACGCTCCTGGGCTATTTTGCAACAATGGTGGCCTTTCGGCGTATTGGGATTTCACTGCGATCAGCGGGTAATGCGCCGCCTCCAGACGTCATTGCGGTCAATCCGCCTCAGGATGACAGTATGGCTGAAGGCGGCCTTGCTGTCGAGCGTGCTCAGGTGTTGCTAGTGGGCGCTGGGGCCGTTCTGACGGCATTCATGCTCGCTTTCCTGGCGCTTCCTGCGCACTATTTGCTGCTGGTCGTACCGTTGCTGGTGAGTATGCGCCTGCCTATCCGGTGGCGACTCAAAACGCTCGGGATCGCCACAGGCATTGTTGCTATTCTGGGCCAGGTGGTCATCGCGGTTTGGCCCGCCCTACGCAATTTGGAACCCTGGGCGGTCGCAGTATTGACCGTTCGCAACCTCGCATGGGTGACGATTTTTGGGGTGTTGGCAGTCTCCCTCATCCGCTGGCCGCTGGCGCTGATGGTCGCTCCCGAGCCGACTGTAGAGAGCCGTAGATCAGTTCGCGAAAGGATCTCAGTGCGGCGGCGTAGGTTCGTAGCCAATTGGCGGCGGCGCTGGCGTCACACTCCCGCGTTGCCAGGCTTCACGCCCCGCGGCGAGGACATATTTGCTCATGTGCTGAGCAACGTCTCGCCAATACGGATTGTCGTCGCGTGCGGGCTGGTGACAAGCTTCATCTACCTCTGTCTGGTTGCGGCATTCCCGCTGACAACCTGGTGGAGTCAGCCACACGCGGCGGACAATCCCAATATTATCAACGACTTAGGGCGTATCACGGGTAATAGTCCATTGGCCGCTATCGGTTTTGTGCTCGCGATCGTAGGCCTATTCGCCTGCCAGTTTTTCGCGCTGCTCGCCGCTGGGCGCGTAGGGAAGCCCTCTGTGGACGCGCGGGCCGCGCGATGGCTGCAGTGGGGAGTTATCGGTTTTCCACTGGTATTCGCGCTGATCATGATTTGGATGCAGCCGGTGACGACGACCGACCTCTATGGCTATGTCGCTCGTGGCTATCTGCAGACGCATCTGCATCAGAACCCGATGATTACCAAAGCGTCACTGCTGCCTGGCGGACTCAGCGTGGATCGTCCGGAAGCGCCATACGGCCCGATCTGGCTGATGGTCACGGCTGCGGTGGCATTTGTCACCGGCGAAAATCTGTTCTTGAGCATGCTACTGTTCAAGATCATTGCGGCGATTGGGGCCGGAGTCGCGTTCGTGTTGATCGATCGACTGGCGCGCCGTCTTTATCCTGAGCGCCGCCTCCGGATTCTGGTGCTCTTTGGCTGGAGCCCACTGCTGCTGTTCGAGACGATTGGCAACGGTCATAACGACATCGTCATGATGGCCTGTGTGCTGGGGGCGTTCCTTCTGATGCTCGGAGGCCGCGCGCGTCTGGCGTTTTCGCTGCTAGTTCTTGGCGCGCTGGTCAAATACGTCTCAGCCGTGTTCGTGCCAGTCTGGCTCGTCTATGAATTGCGGCACCTCGCTGCTCGCCATGTGAAGGTGGTCCAATCGACTGATGCCGCGAGCACCACAATTCCCGCGCGCGGCAGGAATTTCTTTGGACGAGCGACTCACGCGACGCTTCGGGTCGTTGGGGAGATCGATCACGTGGCGGCATTTCGTCTGCTCGCCAGTGTCACCGTCATCGGATTGGCGCTTGTAGTCGCTAGTTATGCGCCATATTGGGCCGGATTCGACACCTTCAAGGGGCTTGGCCAACAACTGCGTCCTCTCTATTACAATGGGTCGATTGTCGGCATATTGGCGGCGCCGCTCCAGATATTTGTGCCGTCCAGTCAATGGCCGGCGCTGGATAAGACGGTCCGACTGGTCTTTTACGCCCTGTTCGCCTTCTATACGTTTGTGCAGATTCGACGGCTCTGGTCGCTGTACGGAGAGAGCGACATGCGCGACGTCATCACCGCCTGCGCGAAGATCACGTTTGCGGCGCTCGTGCTGATCACTTTCTGGTTCCAGCCATGGTATGTCGTGTGGCTGATCGCGCTCGCACCCCTTGCCGACGAGCCATTCGTTCGCAGGCAAGGCACTGTTCTTGCCTTTGGCGCGCTGCTGACCTATGGGGTCAGCAACTTCCTGCTGATTGGCGAGTCGAATGCCAGCCGCAATCTGTTCATCCAGTTCTTCGAGATTCTCGTGACGTTCGTGCCGCTGCTTTTCTTGCGCGCAGCACCATACGAAGAAGGCTGGCTGGGCGTTTTTCGACGATATGCCGGCTCTCTCGGCCAGGGATTCAATCAGCATCCGGTCTTTTGGGAGCGCGCAATGCTGGTGTTAGTGCTGATTGTCGCTGCTTTGCTCCGTCTCCTCCGGCTAGGCAATCTGCTCACTCCACTGCCCACTAGTAGCGCCGAAATTAGCACGCTGAAAGAGATTAGCAGTGACTTGAAATTGGTGCTTACCGACCCACAAGGGCTACATGGCCCCTTTGTCGCAATTCAAAAGGCGCTCGTCGTTGTCTTCGGTCCAACGCCGCTGGCGGCGCTTTTGCCCTCGGCGGTCATTGGCACGCTGACGGTCTATGTCATCTTTCTGCTCACTCGCGAGATTCTGCGTCAAGGCCATTGGAAGGGTGCGGCGACGATCTCGCTGATCTCGGCGCTTCTCGCGGCCACCAGTCGCTGGCACGTATCGCTCAGCCGGTCGGGTATGGAGGTGATACTGCTGCCGCTGCTCATGTGCACCGCAACCTACTGGCTGCTGCTGGCCCTCCGCTTGAGCACACCCGCTGAACACGCACCCATGAGGGACGTGGAAAGCGGGTCGACAGCGCCAGATCGCCGTCGCCGCATGACCATGCTCTTTGCGGGCGTTGGTATCTGTACCGGGCTAGCCAGTGACCTGGCTCCCGGCCTTTGGCTCCTGCCGATGGTGGTTGTCGCTATTCTGATCGTATGGCGTCTGCGCCACCCACATCTCTTCACCTATTGGCGGCAACAGATTTCTGCGTTGCTGGGCGCTGCCTTGCTCTCAGGGTTGCCAACCATCGGCTATTTCATTAGCGCACGCGTTGGGTTGCCCCCTGGAAGCGCCGTGTTTGCGCGCAATAGTGTCTCATCACGACCTGCTCCAGGCATCTTTTCCTGGGCGTTTTGGGGACAAGTGCTGCGTAACATCGGCGATGTGCTCCGGCTGCTGATCTCGCAAGACTATACCTCTGGCTATCCGGCTGTCGGTGGATCGCCCATCATTCCGGTGTTGCTCGCGCCCATCTTTATCCTTGGCTTGATCATCGTGGTGGTGCGGTGGCGCAATCCAACGGCGATGGCGCTGTTATTGTTGACGGCGCTGCCCTTGGTCGCGTGCATTGCGATTGGTGCCTCCACGGGCGTCATCGAGGCAGCCAGTGTGCTGCCCGCCACGTGCATCATTCCGGCGCTTGCGCTTTACGAGTTCTTCAGCTTCCTGGGGCATCTTCCTATCGTGCTCGATCGCATGAACGGCGTCCGGGTCTTTGTGACGCCGGAGCAGATTGGCCGCGTGCTGCTGCTGCTCTTCCTGCTTGTCAGCACGATTCGCACGTTCTTCTGGTACTTCGAGGCGACGTTGCCGACGCACGGAGGCAGCCAACAGAGTCCATCCTGGACTGCACCTCATCAGGCGGTCGCAGGTGTTTACAACATCAAAGGGACAATCTCTGTCTCTCGGTCGCCCGGAGAGCCTGGCTGGGAAATCATCTGGCAATAAATGGTCACTTGCCAAAAGTGGCCAAACTCGGCACAATAGAGTCGGTGTGCTCGCTCGTCTTTGGCGCGGATGACGACGATGCTGCCGCACGCTCTCGGGACAAGCCCTGGGCGACAACGTGATACACCAGAACGCAAGGAGCAGGTCTGAATGGCTCAGAAACTCTCGACGCCAACGGCAGCGGAACGCGAGCGGGCGCAGAAGATTGTTGCCGAACTCTATCGTCTCTACCCCGACGCCAAATGCTCGTTGGATTTCACGACGCCGCTCGAATTGCTGGTCGCCACCATACTCTCCGCGCAATGTACTGATGTGCTCGTCAATTCGGTCACGCCAGCGTTGTTCAAGAAGTATCGCGTGGCCGCCGACTATGCCGCCGCGCCGATAGAGGAGCTAGAGCAGGATGTTCGCAAGACCGGATTTTACCGCAACAAAGCGAAGAGCCTGCAAAATACTGGGCGCCTGCTCGTCGAGCGTTTCGACGGTGAAGTACCAAGCACGATGGCAGAATTGACCACGCTGCCAGGGGTCGCGCGCAAAACAGCCAATGTGGTAATGGGAAACGCCTTTGGCATCGTCGAGGGTGTTGTCGTGGATACGCATGTCGGGCGATTGGCGCGCCGCATGGGGCTGACAACCAGCGAGGATCCTGTGCGTGTCGAGCAGGATCTGATGGCATTGTTGCCGCAAAGCGACTGGCTCCCACTGTCGCATATGTTGATCTATCATGGGCGCGCAATCTGTCAGGCGCGGCGGCCGCTGTGCGAGAAATGCACGCTTGTCGCGCTATGCCCCACTGGCCAGCAAACGATGGCATCGAATGGCGCGGCGGAGGTCAAGTCGCCAGTCAAGCGGGCACGCACCACGAAAGATTAGCAACCGTTGGCAAATTAATTCGGCGGCATGTTAGAGTACGAGATGGTGCGCAATTGGGCGGCCATGGACCGGAAGCATAGCCGAAGGTAGCTCATAGCATGAATGCATGGCCCCTGCGACCCGCACGACGCGCTGGGTCACTGCTCACGTATTTTGGGACGTTTTTGCTGTTGCTTGGGTGTGTCGTCGGCTGGGGGCTGCCGCACCTCAGTAATAACCTGCCGCTGCTCCAGCGAAGCGCGACGCCGCTGTCTGGTGCTGGCATCGACGCCAATGGCTTCCTCGGCGCTGACCTTACCGCTCTGGCGGTGATTATCGCGGTCGTGATCGGATTCAATGCGACAACGCTTCAGATTGCGGGCCAGGAACATTCGCTGGCGCTCGTGCGTGCTGTGCTCCTCTCGCTAGGGCCCTTCCTGGTATGCTGGTGCGCGACCACTGGCGTAGCTCTCGTCTATTTTTTGGAGCCGCCGATCTATATGGCGCAACTGTGGCAGGTGATGCTATGGTTCGGCGCCGTCGTCGTGTTGATGATCGGCTACCTGTGGAATCTGCCCTGGCGGCTTTCGGGTGAGTACGCCGCGCTGTGGGCAATTCGCGAGCTGCGGCGCCAGCCAATTAGCCAGTGGGAGTCGCTTGATGGCTTCTCCGTCCTGCAATCGGGTATGGCGTCCGCGTCTGGCCGTGGTGACTTTGGGACTGTGAGGTCGATGGCAGCGGTCGTGGGCGCGTTTCTCGTCGGCCACAGGGACCGCCGCGCGGAACTGGCCAACGTCTATGACCGCGCACGCTACCGCGCCCTCAAGAATCTGCTGACAGGGTGTTCGCAGAATGCCGCGCAGGCGCCAAATGCCATCTCCTATTACCTTGGGTTTGTGCTCGCCGGTGTTTTGTTACAGGCTACGGCGGTAGGGCATCCCGTCGACGACGACGACCACGATCTCTACTCCGGAATATTTCGCGAGCTGCGCCAACGCCCAGAGCGCCTGGATGCGCTGTGGACAGGCATGCGCCACGGACTTTGCCGCCAGGAGCGCCGGCGTGATCCCTATCTACTCGTCTACTGGCGCGAGCATGGGTCCTGGACAAGCGATGATCCTCGCCGGGTAACGCGCCTTGGGGAAGGCATTGGGCACGTGTTTGCCGATTGCCAGCACATCATGAACATGGCCTGGGTTGACGATAACGCGCTCAAAGATTCGGCCGACATGATCACCGATCTCTACCGTGATTTCGCGATTCATTTGGGTCCGGTTGCTAGCCGCGAGCGCAGTGGACGCAAGGAGGCGCGTATTGCCGATATGCCGCTCGTTCTGCTGGATGCGGTTCATTCGAATGTTATCCGCAACTGGCCGAAAGATGTCGGCGAGAGCAGCCGCCTGGAGGTCGTAAACGCCTACGAGGCGCGGCGCGCAGAAATGTCCGGCCAGCCGGCAGTCAGGCAGGTCGTGATGATTGGCTGAGCGTCGACGTGTGACTCTTGCTACGCTTCTATTGATTCGAGACATGCCTGAGCAACTGCTACGACGTCGCTTGCCGCGCTGTTCGCCTCGATAATGACAATGGTGTTCAATGGGTCGGGTTGTCGCCTGGGCGGGATTATCTTCAGCGGGCTTGCCGGGAGAGGACGTTCAGGATCAACACGCAAGAAGAGGCGCGCAATACCCTCTCTTCGTGCGGGTGCCAGCAGCGCAAACGGTGTCTGGCCGTTGCGTCGCGGATGGTAGTGAATCGTCTCGTGGTCAGCCTCTACTCGCAGCCCGAGCGCGCGCAAACCTTCGTGAACTTCACCCAAAACGGGATACTGCGCAACCCACTCTGGCATATCACTGCGCGTGCTCGACGGCTCGTTGGCGACGGCGGGAACGAGTAGCGCGGGAAGCTGCTGGCTCTGCTGCCCCTGGTCGAGGTGGCGTGTCAATTCGTGAAGCAGTCGAACTGCCTCGCCGTACAGCACCGCCGCAACCTCGCGCTCCGCGTGGAACGCTACCCGCACGATCAACGCCGTTGCTGCGGCCAGCCACAGACGGGGTTTCCAGGCCGTGTCACCAATCCCGCTGGCGAAACGCTCGACCTGCTCCATGACGTGAGACTGAAATGCCACGGTGGCGGGGCGCCCGAGAGGCGGATAGCGCAGGCTATTCTCCGCGAGGCCAGGTTCTGCCGACTTGCTCAGCGCGATGTCGGCGCGTGCCAGTCCATAATCGCTCTCTGGCTCGCTTACCCTGCGGTAGATGCAAACGTCGGTCAACAAGTTACCCAGGTCGGCCAGATAGTCGCCTGACCAGTCGAGCTTGTCCAGATCGATCAGCTTGACCTCGTCCCCGTCCGTGTTGACCATGATATTGCGGGCGTGAAAGTCTCCATGGGCCAGCCCAAGCGCTCGTGGCTGGAGCATCGTCGCGTGGCGGTTGATGACGGCGAGATAGTAGTCCAACCCCTTGTAGCGCTGCGTCGCGACATGAAAGCCCTGCAGCAGATTCTTCAGCCATGGTACACGGATCATGCCACGCATCAAACTCTTCTCGACGCGCGACAGGTAAAGCCGGGCTAGCTGCGTGCCGGGAAACGTCACCTGACCCTCAGCAGATTCGCTAAACAAGGCGAAGGATACCTGGCATACGTGCTCCGACAGTGTCTGCAACAGGCGCAGATGGCCGGTCGAAACGGCGCGCTGATCGATCTCATTGAAGATGTCATAGAGCGTCGCCATGTTGGCCAAATCTTCCATCGGCAAATAGTACGCCGACGATAGCGACGACTTGTATACCTGCGATTCGGCGGGCTGCCGCACGAAGTAGGCGCGCAGGCGAGGCGGCAATTGACTGTAGTTGCTCGTCGCGGTGTAGAACGCATCCCTGGTACTGCGCTTAATGATAATCGAGGTATTGGGTAGCGCACCGTTCGGCAGGTAGCGCTCGCCGTCGAAACCGGGCACCGGGAACCAGTAACTAAATGGCACGCGAAAGATGCGGTCATTGGTGAACCCGCCCGATAACTCGGCAATCGCGCCAAGGCGAACGAGCATACGCTCGCGGATAACGGATGTGAGGTCGACGTCAAGCGTATTTTGCGCAGAGGCACGCCGTTGCTCGGCTTCAAGTAGCAGGTGAGCGGCGATGGCATGCGACAGGCTCTCGCCGCTGATGGCGTCGTGCAGCGTTAGCAGCAGCCGCAGCACGAGCACGTGTGTTGCCAGATCCCAGCGTCGAACGGCATCAGGACGCGCGTACAGGTCGCGTACGTCACGCAGCAATACCGCAATTGCCGCCTGTACCCTTTCTTCGCCATGAAAGTGCTCGACGAGCTGCAATGCCACATACAGCGACGAGACGATGTCGCTGTGGCGCGCTCGATCCCGTTGTTCGAGCGTGGCGAGCAGGTCGGAGAAGATGCGATTGACCTGAAGGATCGGCAATCCAGGTCGATTCACTTGAAGCAACAGCCCAAGCACATAGCTGAGGTCACGAGGGTTGTCAATTTCAGCGCGCGCTGTCGTCTTACGGGTTGTTTCCTTTGCGGCGTCGAGCGATGCCGATGAAGCACCCGGTTTCCACGCTTTGAATTGCTGAAGCAACGCCGCGACGATGGCATTGAATCGGCTGTCCGAGCAGACGGCGCGCCGCTGCCCGCGACGATCCAGCGTGAGCAGCGTGTCAAGTGTTATGCAGGTCGTCAGCACGTCCGACTCGCCGACATTACGCAGCATGCCCTTCACTTCTTTGCTCAACAGGTTGGCGAAGTCCTCGCGCACCTGGTCGTCGTCAAAGCGATCGAGGTAGGCGAGCGTCTTGAAACGGCTGGGATACAGCCGGAGAATCGAGCGCTCTGACGCCGTGAGGCGGTCACGAAATGGCATATTGATGAGCCAGTCGCCGCCATCGCGCACCATCTGGCGCGAGTGCACATCGAAGTTGAGACGGTGCAGCACCTCGACGGCATGGCAGGACTGGCGCAAGGTGTCGCGATCATCAGTAGCCCGCCAGGTTCCTCTGGCCGCATCGAAGTGCTGGCGCAGGTAAAGCAACAGATAGGCGCCCAGGGCGGCGTCTTCCTGGTCTGGAGTGCCACACGCATCGAGGTCGAGCGCCGTCTGCGTAAAGAAATCCGTCTCACTCATGTCCTTCGACCATTCCTGCTCCCCTTCGAAATGAGGCCGAGAAGTCGCCATATAGCGCGCATCGAGCGAGGATAAATCGCTCCATATGTCATAAGGTACCAGACGTATATCTCTAAAGACGACCGAGACGCTGCAATCGTACATCGTTCGCGGTACAATGAGGGGGTTCAACGCGCCTCGAGCATTGCTGTTCGAGTATCGTCGCGTCCGCAGAGATCAGTCTTCCCTCAAAGGAGAGTGCTAAAGATGGCCACTATTGCTGGAAGCGTTTCGGCCGAAACCCTGGAGCCGTTTGCCAATCAGCCATTTACCGACTTCACGCGTGAAGAGAATATTCGCGCGCAGGAACAGGCGTTGCGCCAAGTAGAGTCTGAACTTGGGCAATTGTTTCCGTTGATCATCAATGGCGAGCGCCGTATGACCGCCGACACGTTCACCTCGAACAATCCTGCGCATCCCGACCAGGTAGTCGCGGTCTTTGCCAAGGCTGGGGTTGCCGAGGTCAACGAGGCGGTTGAGGCAGCCTGGAAGCGGTTTCAGACATGGCAGTACACTCCTGCCGAAGAACGCGCGGGCTATCTGCTGAAGGCTGCGCGTTTGATGCGTGAGCGCCGATTCTACTTCAACGCGCTGATGATCTACGAGGTTGGCAAGAGCTGGCCTGAGGCGGATGGCGACACCGCCGAAGCCATCGACTTCATGGAATTCTACGCACGTGAGGCGCTTCGGCTGGCGAGCAAACAACCGCTTACACACATTCCTGAGGAAGAGAGTGATCTCGTCTACATTCCACTGGGTGTAGGTGCGGTCATCCCGCCATGGAATTTTCCATGCGCGATTATGGTCGGCCTGACTACGTCCGCCCTCGTAACGGGCAATACCGTTATCCTCAAACCAGCGAGCACGGCGGCGCTGATAGCTGCGCGCTTCGTCGACCTGCTGGAAGAAGCGGGAGTGCCGAAGGGTGTTGTCAGCTTCTTGCCTGGCCCGGGCGGGACAATCGGCGACGCGCTCGTGCAACATCCATTGACACGCTTCGTCTCGTTTACGGGATCGCGTGAGGTCGGTCTGCGCATCAACGAGCTTGCGGCGCATCCGGCCGACGGCCAAATCTGGATCAAGCGTGCGGTGCTGGAGATGGGTGGCAAAGACGGCATCGTCGTCGACGAGACGGCAGATCTCGACGCGGCGGCCAGCGCGATCGTCGCATCGGCGTTTGGCTTTCAAGGGCAAAAGTGTTCGGCCTGTTCGCGCTCGATTCTGGTGGACTCTATCTACGATGATGTTGTCGCGAAGGTGGTTGAGAAAACGAAACAACTCACCGTTGGCGACACGACCGCTCAATCCAACACGATTGGGCCAGTTGTCGACAAGGGCGCCTTTCAGAAAATCCAGCAGTATATCGAGATCGGCAAGAGCGAAGGCAACGTGCTAGTGGGCGGCGAGCCTGCTCCGCAAGAAGGCTATTTTATCCAGCCAACGGTCATCGGCGATATCGCGCCGGATGCCCGACTTGCGCAGGAGGAGGTATTCGGTCCGGTGTTGGCGATAGTCAAAGCACGCGACTTCGACGACGCGCTGGCGATTGCCAACAACACGCAGTATGGCCTGACTGGATCGCTCTTCTCAACCGACCGCGACCGCATCTCGCGGGCGCTGCGCGAATTCCATGTCGGCAATCTCTATATCAACCGCAAGAGCACGGGTGCGCTCGTCGGCGTCCACCCGTTCGGCGGATTCAACATGTCGGGCACCGATTCTAAGGCGGGCGGGCGCGACTACCTGCTGCTCTTCACGCAGGCCAAGGCAATTTCTGAAAAGATGCGCTAGGCACTGGGATTTGGCAGGGTGGCCTCTTCGTTGCGATGAAGGGGCCACTCGTTTTTGGCGTTGACTTGTCCGCCTACCGCCGCCCTGCTATACTCGCTCCATCATTATCGCGGTTCGGTATGAAGTGAGTAGTGTATGGCTCAGCGTCGTCTCGTGTATGTCAGTGGCTCGCTCGGCAAAGTGCTGGCGTGGCGCTACTTGACTGCCTGCTCGCTGCTGTTGACGTTCGCGCTGACCGCGGGAATCGCGGTGATGTTGCTGGAGCGTTCCGGTAATTGGCCGCCCGCATTCGCGCGCGCTCACCCTACCATTGCGATCACCGGTCCAGGCATCAACCAGACGATCGAAGGCTACGTGCTGGGCGCTGTGCTCCGGCCAGGCGTCTATACTATGCAACGTGGGGCGCGAGTCAAGGATCTGGTGATCGCCGCTGGCGGATTGCTCGACAATGCCGACATTACCCGTGTAGAGATGGCTGGCCTACTTGCCGATGGTCAGTCGGTGTACGTCCCTCGACTCGGCGAAAAGGTGCCGTTGCAGCTTGGCGGCAAAGTGAACCTGAACGTTGCCAGCGTAACTGATCTGCATAACGCGCTTGGCATCAGTACGACCGTTGCGCGCAAAATTGTCAACTATCGCAGCGCGCATGGCACCTTCACCGCTGTCAGCCAGCTGTTATTGGTCCCTGTCAGCAAGGCGACGTATGATCGTATCAAGGATCTGGTAACAATTTAGGTGGCCAAATGAGGCACTCTCATGGCTGGAAATATGGGCGTAGTGCTCGCGGGCGGCAAGAGCAGCCGCATGGGCGCAAGCAAAGCCGAGCTGCCGTTTATGGGCGAGCCCTTGCTGCGGCGCGTTGTCAACAGGCTATCCGAAGCGGTAGATGATGTGGTCGTCATTGGTCCGCCGACGCTGCAAACGCTGGTCCCTGGTGTACTGGTCTGGAGCGATGTAACCTCGCCAGTAGGGCCGCTGGGTGGATTGTATACCGCGCTCACAATGGCGCCATGTGAGCGACTCTTCCTGGTAGCCTGCGATATGCCACTGTTGCAGCCGGGGCTCGTTCGGGCGATGCTGGCGGTGGCCGAGGCACACGCGGCCAGCGATGCTGTCATGCTACAGTCACATGGGCGGATGGAGCCGCTTCACGCCGTCTATTCGCGCAGTTGTTTGGCTGCCGTCGAGGAGGCGCTGGCACGCGGGCAGCGGGCAATGCACCGATTGCTGGAGCGTCTCTCCGTCGTGACAATGTCGCAGGAGATCGTCGTTCGCGCAGACCCGCGCGGCGTGTCGGCGCTGAATGTGAACACGCCAATAGATTGGGGTCACGCGCTGCAAGTGGCCACCGAACTCAACCAAGGGCTTTAGCGGCGGTCGATAAAGATTTCGCCCACTGTGCCGATAAAGGTGAGGCCAATCCCAATCCACCACAGGTAGAAGCCAATGGCTGCATGAGCAACGCCAATCGAGGCGAATCCGTGGTCACGCACGAATGGCAGTTGACTCAGGAAGCCGAGTCCGCCGAACCCTGCGGCCAGTGTCAGATCCGCGAGCAGCAAGAGCACAAGCAGTCCGACGATTGGAATAAACAGGATCGAAGCGAATGCCGTGAAACCGATACGGCGAAGCAGTCTGTTCGCCACGGCGTGGATACCGTTGACGAGCAGGAGCGCCACCGCCATGACGACGGCCCCGACGGCAAGGAATGTAGCCGTCTGAAGTGCCAGCTGTCCGATGTCTACCGAGGAATCCGGGAAGCGAGGAATCGAAAATTGCTGGATAAATATTGGGTTGCCTGCCGCGTCGCTGCCCCATGCCTGGGTGATTGCTAGCCACATGGCGCCTACACCAGCCAGCAGGATAACGTGCATTGGGTGGAATCGTGGAATATACCGCCGCACGATGCCATAGACGCGCCGATCTGGCCGCGCCACACGTGGTGAGCCGGGAGAAAATCGGGAAGGCGCGCGAACTGGGGGTGGCACTGGCGCATACTGTTGTCCGCCGCGAGCGTACGGGCTGCCACGGGGTCGTCCCGGCGTTCGCCCGGCCAATGGCCAGCGCGGCGCTTTGCCTCGCGGGGACTTCGCGGGTCTTGGTCGATGGGTTGGCGGCAGCGTTCTGGTCGCGTCATTCGCGATGGTGGTATCGTCGGGCATCGCTGGCGTCCAGCCTGGGTACTTACGATGCGTTGTCTTTCGCATTGCGTCTTGAGATCCTTTCTCGTAGCAGACACATGCCAGTAACACATCCATGTCGTACGTCACAGCGTGTTCGATCACTCATAATTAGATATACGTTGCGAATGGTGGACGGTTCCCAATGCACCGCGCAAAGTGTGGCATCGATCACATCCGCATGTCATAGCGCACAATTACGCTTGATACCTCGATGCTTGGATTTCACTCGCCTGAGACACCTGAGACACAGGTAGCGCCTCAGACGTATCATATAAGTAGGCACTATTTCGCTTGTCCATTGGGCGTGCGAGACGCACTAGAGAGGAAGGCCCTATGGACCTCTTGACGTGGCGTGGTCGTGTAAATAGCTGGCTAAACCGGCGTCGGACCGCGACAAATCCACTTGCGAATGAGCGGGCTGTGCGTCCATCGCAGCCGCACCGCACGGCATTTGTGTTGCTCGGCGGGGGCGCTCGTGGTGCGGCCCAGGCAGGCGCGCTTCGCGTCTTGCTGGAAGAGGGGATTACGCCTAACTATATCGTTGGCATCTCGGCAGGATCATGGAATGGCGCCTTTCTCGCGCAGGAGCCGACCAAAGAGCAGACGATAGAACTGGAGAACCTCTGGCAAAATACAACCACCGTTGACATTGTCGGACCCCGTCCGTGGCGTGCGGCGATCAATGCGCTGGCGCAACGGTCGTCGCTGTATGGAAACGCCGGGATGCATCGCGTTGCCGAGCGCTACCTCGGAGAAGCGACGTTCGAGGGTCTAAAAGTGCCGCTGCATGTCGTCGCAACAGATCTGAAGACAGGCAATGGCTACATTTTCTCGAAAGGCTCGATCCTTCCGGCAGTGGTGGCGTCTTCGGCAATGCCAGGGGTATTTCCCCCGGTCGTGACCGATGATACGGTGCTCATAGACGGTGGAATGGCCGAGTGGTCCGCGTGTCTTGATGCGATGCAATGGGGCGCCACGCGCATTGTATTTGTGGCGTGCGGCGGCGTGGTGGGCTATGAGTCGCGCGCGCGAACAGTGCGACATGTGCTCGAACGGTCGCTGGAGTTCAGCATCCGCAACGCATTTGATGCGATGACTTTCGCGATGCGTGCCAGCGGCGTAGACGTGCTTCCCATCTTCCCTCAACTTCCCGGCGGAACCATGCTCGATTTCAACGAGGCGCCGGCATTTATCGAGGCGGGGGAAAGGGCTGCGCGCGCGGCGATCGCCCAATGGAAGCAGGAGAATGCTCCCACTGCAAGGACAATGCACCCTGCCGAGCATGACGAGAGCGTAGGCGCATAGCGCGACTCCGCATCGTGTTACCGGCGAACGAGCCACTTGTCGGGTAGTCATATCCCCGTTGTAACGGCTGCCCGCCGCAGGTATAATTGCACGTGTTGTACGCGTTAGACACTGGCGCACGTGTGCCTCGGACACCGAAGTCCACGGGAGTACGCTACGCAACGACCACATGACGTGGACCGAGAAGAGAGGCATATTGACGGCTATGGATGTCGCAGTTCAGCAGTTCATCAGCACTCTTTCCATGCAGCGAAATTCAAGTATCAATACGCTGGGCGCTTATCGCACCGATCTTCTGCAATTGGTTCGGTTTCTCCAGAATTCGGGGTACACTAGCTGGCAGGACGTGACTGCCACGGATGTTTCCGCATTTGTGCAGGATTTACAGCGTCGCAACTATGCCGCGACATCGGTCGCGCGGAAGATCGCCGCCCTCAAGTCGTTTTTTCACTTCCTGGACGAGACAGGCGTGGCATCCATTGAGGTTTCTAGGGGCTTCGAGACGCCCAAACTCGAAAAGCACGTGCCAAGTGTTCTCTCACCCGATGATGTAGACCGCCTGCTTGCGACGGTTTCGGCGGAGTCCCCTGCTGGCCAGCGAGACCTTGCGATGCTCCACTGTCTGCATTCCACCGGGATGCGTGTGACTGAGCTTGTTTCCTGCGATGTGGGCAGCCTCAATCTCGCGCGCGGCGAAATTCGTTGCCGCGGGCGAAACCACCAGACGCGGATGCTGCCGTTGTCGCCGCTTGCGCAGCGCGCGATGGCCCAATACCTGGGTGATGGTCGGCACGCGCTCGTCCATGCTGACGATGAGAATGCCCTCTTCGTCAATCATCATGGTCAGCGTCTGACGCGGCAGGGTTTCTGGTTGATCATGAAGCACTACTCGCGCGCCGCCGGTATCGAGAAGATTACGCCGCATACATTGCGACACTCCTTCGCGCTCGATATGTTGAGTCGCGGGATGGATCTACGCGGCGTGCAGGAGTTACTGGGACATCGCAACATTTCGACGACGCAGATGTACGCGCAAATGCAGCGGACGCAGACAACCTCGATGGTGTCGGTGTTGGATGACCTCATCGCGCTGAACGACATGCCAGACGGCATGCCCGCTGACGACGAGAAGGCGACACGCGGTGGATATGCCTCGACGACGCTGGTTCGGGCGCGTTCGCGTATCTGACCGTGCTGCGCTGCCCCGCGCCGAGTAACCAGCGACTGCACCAGGATCTGGAGCCCCCACCGTGCCGAACATATCCGATACGTCTGACGGTTTGCCGGTTTTTCGAATGGCTTCGGAGGCAGCCGCCTTCATATCCGCGCTCACTGCGATACGCCCAGAGGTGGCGATAATTCTTGGGAGCGGGTTGAGCGCGGTTGCTGATGTGGTAGTCGATGCCGTCAACGTGCGGTTCACGGAGATTCCACACTGGCTGCCGACGACTGTATCCGGCCACGAAGGTCTCCTGTCGCTGGGGCATCTCGCGGGTATACCAGTTGCGGTTCTACGCGGTCGGCTGCACCTCTATGAGGGGTATACGCCTCAAGAGGTGGTGTTTCCCATAAGAGCGCTGCATCTGCTTGGCGTCGAAACCGCAGTGCTTACAAATGCTGCGGGTGGACTCAAACCGAGCTTTATGCCGGGGTCTCTCATGGTGATACGCGACCATATCGGCCTGCCAACGCTCGCTGGTCTCAATCCACTCACTGGGCCGAATGATGATCGCCTGGGGCTACGATTCCCGCCGATGAACGACGCCTACGATCCAGAATTGCGACAGATGGCGTTGACGGTGGCGGAGCAGAAAGGTATTGACCTTGCGGAAGGGGTGTATGCCATGGTCGGCGGTCCAAACTACGAAACACAGGCGGAGTTGCGCATGCTCCGCACGTGCGGCGCCGATGCCGTTGGTATGTCAACAGTGCCTGAGGCCATAGCAGCACGCCATATGCGGATGCGGGTGCTTGGATTGAGCTGTATCACCAACACTGCGCTGAGTGATGCTGCAGGTGATAGCAGCGCGCCTGCAGCGGACGTCCCAACGCATGAGGAGGTGCTTCGCGCCGCGGGCGTGGCGGCTCATCACATGGCAACGCTCTTGAGCCATATGTGCGCGCGGATATCGTAAAGCCTAAAGCGTGAAGCGTGAGCGTGGATCATCTGCCTCACACCACGACCACGGTGGCATAACGGTGGAATTCGTAGTGATGGCTTCCAACCGCATAGGCTTCGATCCCGTATGTAGCTGGCGCGACCGAGGGCACAGTAACGGTCCATTGTGCCTGGCCAGTAGCATCGGATGTGACGGCTGCTGGCCAGGAGGAGAGTAGCCCGGGCGGACCACTCACGGGCGATCGGAGCGAGCACAGTAACCCCACGACCGGCACGCCATGCGTGGTGGCATTGACCGTTATCGTAATCGTTTGGCCCGCAGAAAGCGTCCGTGCCGACACGGAAATATCGAGGATGAATCCCGACTGTGTATTCGGCGGTAACACAGTAGCGGTGTCTGTCGGATTCGATGTCGCGGTGGCGGCTGCCGCGGGTGGTGACCCGCTGATTACTGGCGCGACTGTCGCGGAGGCTCCGTCGGAGGCGCGCGCAAGCGTGTGGGCGAATGATCCCGCAACCAGTCCCGTCGCCGCGCAGGCAAGCAATATGACCGCACCGACGAACATCGAAAGTCGCGCTTGAAACGCTCGCCTTGGCGCCATGTCGCGTTCTCCCACTAGAGTGCAATCAGGCGGTGAATCTCGCCACGGAGACCATGCCTACACGGTCACCGACCGATATTGTATGGTGTTGGGCGTGGCTGCTCAATAGCTGTAGCCCAGCAGGGTCACCAGGATGTTTATCTGTGTGATTTGGGGAGATGCGCGCGCTCGAAATCGGCGAGTGGAATTTCGGGGTCGTCAAGGACAAGCGCAGAAAGATCGAGGATTCGGGTCTCTGGTGGGAGTATGGCTGGCCCACGGCGGATGATTGCTCGTTCGTCGAGCCCCGCGTCGCGCAGCAGCCACTCGGTCAGCAAGACATATGCCGCCCAGTGCGATGGGTTGCCCGTGCGTTCCCAAATAGGGTCGCCATAGCGAAATGCCTGTTCGTAGAACTCCACCTGCCTCACGGCGAACGGAAGCACTTTGCGACTGAGAATCTCGCCCTCTACTTCGTCGGCCTGCATCAATGTTTGCCAGATATCGAAGACGCGCCGATTCTTGGGATCACATCGTGTCATCAGGATTCCAGCCAACTCTATAGGATGCCCAGCGCTACGCACCCGAGACATGAGCCGCAACATTGCATCGACGCCTTCCAGCGAGGGCGCCTCTGGCGCAAGCGGAATAATAACCTTGTCAGTAGCAGCTAGCGCGGTCACGAGCAACGGTCCACTCTCTGCTGGGAAATCAATCAGGGTAATGTCGGTATCCTTGCTGAGCGCGTCGATGAAGCCCTTCAACACCCGCTCAGACTGGAGGAACGCGGCGGCGTCACCCAGCACATCATC
Source organism: Ktedonobacteria bacterium (assembly GCA_027307065.1). GTDB lineage: Bacteria > Chloroflexota > Ktedonobacteria > Ktedonobacterales > JADMIN01 > DAHUXT01. The sequence continues at coordinate 3,804 of DAHUXT010000024.1, read as the reverse complement.
CCAGGGCAAAAGGCGAATACATCCACCCGACCAACTCGGCTGTGACGTCAGGTCCACAGGTAGGCCTGACTCGCCAAGCAATTCGCCAGCCTGTTTCGCATCGGGCGTTGCTCCGGGCGGGAGCGCGCGCCAGGCAAGCAGCACACTCGCAAGGTCGGCGTGCTCGGTTTCCGGCCAGAGGTCGCGCAATGACGCGCTTGTGGAGCCGGGCTGCGCCAGATCGACGACCAGCACCCGCGCCCCGTAGAGCGCACATAGTCGCGCCAGTGTAGAGACTGTCGTCGACTTTCCCTGTCCCCCCTTGCGGATTCCCACGCCGTAGACGGTATGCATGATCCTTGCTTCCTCGTCGCTGCTCATCTATGTCGTTCTGGCCCGTGACAGGCCATAGCAATCAATCCAGGCATCACCAAGTATGACCATGGTGACTGTGCTCTGTCAAGCGAGCGTAAGATGCTGAAGTCCGCATACGTCGGTATAGTGCGGTCAGAGCAGACAAGCACGGCTCAGCCTGAATCTATGTGTCTTGAGTCCATTCAAGTCCGGGTGCGATTGAGCATATCGTCTATCTGTAGTAGGATAGTGGCATATCCGCAGGCAGTATGGCGGCAAATCAAGCCAACCAGGTGGCGATTCATGGCGAACACGGGCGGAGCGGGCCGATTAAACGGGACCAATGTCAGCGTGCGTCTTCAGGAGGGCGCGCGGATCCTGCTCTACCTTGTCACTGGTGGATTGCTCGTCCTCATCGAGGTCGTGCTCATTACGGTGTTCTACCGTCTGCTCTCGCGCACAAACCCCCAGGCCGCTGGACCCTTGACCTACTTTGCGACTGCGATGGGCGCTATCATCTTTCTACCATTGTTCGCACGAATTCGTTGGTTGACGGATTACTGGCTCTACCACGACACCTATGATTTGAGCGTCGTCCTCCAGGAGTACAGCCAGCATTTTGGCTCGCTCAGCGATCAGGACACCATCACGAGCTATCTGCTCGATAGCCTGCAGCGCACGATCAATCTCGCGGCCATTGCCTACGTTGCGCTGCCTGAGGGGCTGGATGCGAGCGTCATGCAGGTGCTTGAGGCAGGCGACATTCGGGCGCGTGGCCAGTTTGCTACTGAGGATGGCGCGTCTCGCATGCTGGCCGCATTGGCACAATTGCCTGAAGACGCCAATACCTTGCTGCGCGAAAGAAAAGCGCTGCGAAAACCGTGGTTCGAGTGTGAGGCGCTCATCCTGATCGAGTCGATGTCTGGTGGTTCAATCGCCGGGCTGCTTGTCGTTGGCACCAAACGCTCGGGTGGCTCGCTCCAACGGAAGGATCGCGCGTTGCTCGTGACCGTGTCTCACCTTGTGAGCACTGCGTATGCGAACGCGCTGTTGATTCAAGGCTTGCACGTTTCGCTGGTACAGGTGCAAACCTCGACGAACCAGTTGATCGCGGCACGCGCTGAACTCCAATTGTTGCTGCGCGAGTTGGTGAGTGCGGAGGAACGCCAACGTTCGGCGCTCGCGCGCGAGTTGCACGACGACGCCCTCCAGGAAACGCTCTATCTGATCCGGCATGCCGAGTTTTGCACGCGGTTGGCTGGCGAGCTGGAGGTCTCGTGGCGCGGTGAGACCGTGCAGGCGGCGGGTCGACGTATTTCGATGCCGCCAGAACGCACCGGAGGGTCGCCGGTCGTGCGGCTGCGCGAGGAACTGAACCAACTGGCGGATCGCTCGCAGGTGCTCGAGAAGAAGTTGCGGGCGCTCTGCATGGGCCTTTACCCGGAGGCATTGCGAGTTCTTGGATTGCCAACCGCGCTCGAAGAATTGGCAGCGCAGGTGTCGCGCACAACTGGAATGACCGTTTCCGTCTATTATGAGGACGAGACAGCGCGCGCCGCTGAAGACTTGTTGCCGGAACGCGCTGTTCACCTCTATCGCATCGCGCAAGAGGCGTTGACGAACGCTAGCAAACATTCCCACGCCACCGCGAGTACTATCTATCTGTCGCTGCTTGCAGCGCTAGCGGATGGTGGAGTCGGTGGGTGGGAGGCAGCGTTGTGGATATGTCTCACGATCATCGATAACGGCGATGGGATGCCGTTTCCGCTGAATATGGGGGCACTCGTGCGCGGAGGACATCTGGGCCTGGCCGGGATGCGCGAGCGCGCCGAGCAACTTGACGGCTTGCTCGATATTCGGCGTAATCCGTCGGGAGGAACACGCGTCACCATCATGTCGCCAACCGTCGAAGGGCGGCCCCTTCGTATCTCGGAACATCTGCGCACGACTCCGTTGATCAGTAGTGGAGATTGAATGCTAGGGGTCGGTTGGAGTGAGGAGGAAGGATGAGTTCCATGGATGGCACGCAGACGTTCGCTCCTGGCGGAGTCGGACTGGTTCGAATCCTGCTCGTTGACGACCATGCCGTAATGCGCGCTGGCACGCGCCGCTTTCTGGAGGACGAGCGTGACTTTCTCGTCGTCGGCGAGGCCGGTGATGGTGATGAGGCGCTCGCGCTCGCAGAAACGCTCGAGGTCGACGTCGTACTACTGGACATCAACCTGCCGCGTATCGATGGTGTCAAAACGGCGCGTCTCTTGCGCGAGCGTCGGCCCAGTTGGCGCATTTTGATTCTCACTGGATACAACAGTGAAGCCGCGCTTCACGCGGTGAATCGGCTCGGCGTGGATGGCTACCTGATGAAGACAAGCAGTGATGTGGAGCTGGTGGCTGCCATTCGCAGTGTCATGCGCGGCAACAAGGTGCTCTGCTCAATGGCGACGAGTCTGCTGGATCAATCGAGCGCGCAAGAGGTCACACTGCCCACACCCAAGGAGATGGATGTGCTGAGGGCACTCGCGCGCGGACGGAAAAATAAGGACATTGCCGACGAAATGAGTGTGAGCGTGCACACGATCGAATACCACGTCCATAACCTGTTTCTGAAGCTGAATGCCACGTCCCGCGCCGATGCCCTGATGCGCGCGCAGCGGCTTGGGTGGCTCGACATGTCTGAACCCTTATGTTAGAATAGCGGGGCTCTGGCGTCGGCTGGCCGGATTCTGTCCTTGTTGGGGCTAATCGACGACCAGGTAATTACCGTAACGGCCGCGACTGGCAAGCCGCTGGAAGCCAGACACTGCCCCATACGCGATGTCATTGAGGGAGTAAACTATGGCGGACTGGCAGGGTCAACTGGCAGATTTGCTTGCGTCACTCAATGTATCGCTTGACCCCAATGAATCTATCCCACGCGCGACCGATCTGCGCTCCGAGAGCTTGGCACGAATGGCTATTCCCGCAGATGACTCGCTATCACCTGCCGTGGGTGCCGATGATATTGCTCTTGATGGCGATGAGGTTTCAGCAGTGCGGAGCGAGATCGAGTTCATCGTAGCGCGGGTGGTACGTCTAGAACGAGACGGCATGCTCGATCGCGTCATACGTGACGATGTGATCTATGTCTTGCAGGGATTGACCCGACCGGCGCCCCCATTACCTCGGTCCGCGATTCCGCGCCGGCGCAGGAATGATCCAGCGCAGGAATGGAACATTGCCTCTGCTGCGGCTGTTCTCCGGTTTTGTCGATTGGTGCACCGTCTGCTGCCGCTCACGATTGATGAGGGCGAGTGACCATTCAGGTGACTATTCGGTGCCGGCTGCCCCATTGATGCCCGGATTGCCGCGCTTATTCATGGCACGCAACTGATGCGGAAGTGCGGCACGTACAGTCCGGTAGTTGTGCGCTTCCCGGCGCATGACGCGATGGGGTGACTGCGCTGGCTGCGGGTGAGGGGGCCGCGTCGCGCG